>JABJEX010000005.1 GCA_018663035.1 Porticoccaceae bacterium | reverse complement strand
TGCTGTCGACTGCCATTGCACAGACTCCCTGGCGCCATGACCAGATTAATATAGCTGGTAAGACTATTCCTATCCCGCGCTTGCAAAACTGGTTTGGCGATCCAAATACCAGCTACACGTACAGTCGTATTCGGCTCCAAGCGGTGATTTTTCCTGACTGGATGGAATCCTTGAGGCTTGCTGTTGAGCAGCATACCCAGCATCCATTTAATCGAGCGTTGGTCAATTACTACCGAGACGGGCAGGATAGCGTCGATTGGCATGCAGATGACGAGTCAGAGCTGGGACCGGCGCCTGTTATCGCTTCCCTTAGTCTTGGTGCTGAGCGTCAGTTTCAGATGCGTCACAATAGCAGTAAGCAACGCTTGTCGATTAGTTTGCCCCACGGATCGCTGCTGTTAATGGGTGCTGGTATTCAGGCTCACTGGCAGCATCGTATTGCTAAGGTGAAAGATTTACAGGAGCCTAGGGTGAATTTTACATTTAGGTATATGGGATAGGGCATTTACGGAGTGAGTTTTGAATTTATCGCAGTTTGGTAAAAAGTTTGCAGGAAGCACAGGGATTGTCGAGCTAATGGATGATCTTGGCTCCGCGCTTAATGAAAATCCCGATATGATTTTCATGGGTGGCGGAAACCCAGGGCGCATTCCAGAGGCAGAGACGCTTTTTAAGCAGCGTTTAGAGTCTGTGCTGGCTGATCCCCAGCAGCTGCACAGCCTTATGGGTATCTATCAGTCACCTCAGGGAGATAGGGAATTTCGGCGCCAAGTGGCCGATGTGTTGCGCAAGGAGTTTGGCTGGCAACTCACCGACCGCAATATTGCCGTATCCAATGGTAGTCAATCGGCATTCTTTATCCTTTACAACATGCTTGCGGGTGCTATGCCTGACGGCAGTAACAACAGCATACATTTACCTCTGGCGCCAGAATACATAGGCTATACCGACATTGGCTTAGGTGATAACTTTTTCACCGCTACCAAGCCAGAAATTGAGCTGTTGGATAACCACCTGTTTAAGTATCACGTCGATTTTTCCAAGCTTAGGGTAACTCGGCATACATCGGCGCTCTGTGTATCAAGGCCCACCAACCCAACAGGCAATGTTCTTACTGACGAAGAGGTGGCGCATCTTGACGAGATAGCCCAGCAAGCTGGGATTCCGCTAATCATTGATGGAGCCTATGGTCTACCATTCCCTGGCATCCTTTTTAACGACGCGAGCCCACATTGGAATAGCAATACTGTACTTGTCCTAAGTCTCTCCAAGCTTGGGCTTCCTGGGGTGCGCACAGGAATTATTGTCGCCAATGAGGAGCTTATAGAGGCCTATTCAAATGCTAATACTGTGGTTAACCTTGCCTGCGGCAATCTCGGGCCGACCATCGCGCGGGAATTGTTTAGCTCTGGTGAGATACTCAGCCTTAGCCGAAATACCATAAGGCCGTTTTATAAGCGAAGGGCTCTGGAGGCAGTAGACCTGTTTAGGGCTGAGTTGAAGGGGTTGCCGTACCATATCCATAGACCTGAGGGCGCTATCTTCCTCTGGCTTTGGTTTGAAGGCCTGCCCATCAGTAGTCAGGAATTATACGAGCGCCTAAAAGGTAGAGGCGTTCTAGTGGTGCCGGGGCATAATTTCTTCCCCGGGATGGGATCTGAATGGCGCCATCAGCAAGAGTGCATCCGCGTCTCCTATGCTCAGGATGGTAAAACCGTTGCGCAGGGCATAAAAATTATTGCCGAAGAAGTCGCGATAGCATACAAGCAGGCCTAGATCCTATTAAAGCTGCCGTCAGGGCTTTTATTTAGAGGGATTATGATGACTGAACAACGCTTTGCAAGGGTGGTTGAGGTATTAGAGCAGCGGCAGCCTGATCTCACTGTAGTAACCGATTCTGTACACAAAGGCCAAAATCTCTCAGCCATTGTGCGAACCTGCGATGCTGTGGGTATTATGGAGGTTCATTCCGCGCTGGATGAGCGTACATTTCGGGCCCACACTGGCACGACAATGGGGACTCATAAATGGGTTGAGACTCAGGTATACCCAGATGTTAGAACCCCTCTTGAAAAACTTAAAAACAATAATTATCAAATAGTTGCAGCTGATACCTCAGGTGAAATCTTAGATTATAGATCGGTGGACTTTACCAAGCCGACGGCGCTGTTATTAGGTGCCGAGAAATACGGCATCAGTGATCAGGCAGCTGGATATATAGATCAGCGCATTACTGTGCCGATGATGGGTATGGTCGAGTCATTCAATGTCAGTGTTGCCTGCGCCATTATTCTAGCCGAAGCCCGCCTGCAGCGGGAAAAAGCGGGCTTTTATAAACAGCGCAGACTCAGCGACCAGCGCTATTATCGGCTGCTGTTCGAATGGACCCAGCCATTGTTAGCCGCCTATTGTCAAAAGCACGATCTCGACTATCCAGCACTGGATGCCAAGGGCGATATTGCAAATCCAGATTGGAGAGAAAGCCACACCAGCTAAACTGGAGCATCTAGTTATCAGAGTTTAAAGCGCCTCTAGGGCGGCTAGGAGAGCTCGTACCTTATTTAACGACTCTTCGTATTCCGCGCTGGCCTCAGAGTCCGCCACAATGCCTCCGCCGCCCCAGCAATGGAGGTAGGACTCATCTGCAACCAAAGTGCGGATAGCGATGTTGGTGTCCATGCGGTTGGATGCACTGATATAACCAAGACTTCCGCAGTAAAGGGAGCGCCTTACTGGCTCTAGCTCTTCAATAATTTCCATGGCGCGCTTTTTCGGAGCGCCAGTGATAGAGCCTCCTGGGAAGCATGCGCGAAGTAGGTCCAAATTACTGCTGTCCTGTCGAAGCACTCCAGTCACTGTGCTTACGAGATGGTGCACATTGGGAAAGCTCTCTAGATTAAACAACTTCGGAACCCGAATACTGCCGGCTTCGCAGCATTTGCCTAGGTCGTTGCGCAGCAAGTCAACAATCATTAAATTTTCTGCGCGATCTTTACTGCTATTAAGCAACTTAATCGCGTTCTCTTGATCTTCTTCGACTGTGGTACCGCGCAATAACGTGCCTTTGATGGGTTTGGTTTCTACTCTTACTCGGGTATCGCTTGTGTCAACTGCAGTCTTGAGAAAGCGCTCCGGTGAGATGGATAGCACGGAGCGATCTTTCCACTGCCAAAATACTGAGTAGGGCGATGGCGCTGCCTCTCGCAACGCTAAGTAAGCCTGCCAGAGATCGCCTGAGTAGGGTGCTGACAGATGCTGAGTAAAGTTAGTCTGATAGCAATCGCCGCTGGCAATATAGTCTTTGACGCGAGCAATAGACTGGTTGTAAGCCTCGCGACTTAGGGTTGGGCGAAAATTAGCGCCTAGATGAAAATTCTCGCGTTGTTCAGTTTCACTGGATTGGTCATTGGTAGCAGCTAGCCTAGCGCATATTTCTTCTTCAAGGGTCGCTGGACAAAGCGGGTGGAAGTGCAGCTGAGTCTGTCGTGCGTCATGGTTAACGATTAGGCTCCAGAGGTAGCGGCCAAGGCGCATATCAGGCAAATCTACCGCGCTCGCAGCAATGCTCTCTATATCGATTAGCTGACGACCCAGATCATAGCCGAAATATCCCAGAAGACCTCCAACAAAGGGAGCATCCAGAGGATCTGATATCTGAAGCATGGGAGCTAGGAGTTGTTTGGCCAGTTCAAAGGGGTCCTGGGTAGAGGTGCGCACGCCTGAGGCATCAGTGATAGTAGATTCAGCCCCTCGAGTCTCAATCAAACTGTCTGGGTTCGAAGAAATAATATCAAAACAGCCCTGCAAGCTTCGCGGTTTGCCGCTGTCTAGCCAAATTGCTTCTGGTAAATCGCGCAGTCGGTTGAACAGCTCAGCGCTATCTGCCTGATAGGGGATATCCTTGACTCTAATACTTTGCATGGCTGTGCTTAACGG
>JABJEX010000063.1 GCA_018663035.1 Porticoccaceae bacterium | reverse complement strand
ATAGGCTCAAACTTGGAGAGTCTAGAGATATCATGAGCACCATAACTTACCGCGATACGAGGCATACTAGCATTCACCGCCATTTCCATATCAAACTCTGTATCGCCAACCATTACTGCATTGTTGGCGCTGATGTCGAACTCGGCCAGTAATTCTTCTAACATCAGCGGATGAGGCTTTGAGCGGGTCTCGTCGGCACAGCGTGACCCATGAAAGAAACCGTTTAAATCGGTAGCCGCAAACACCCTATTCAGACCATTGCGACTTTTACCTGTCGCGACAGCTAAGAGATAATTCTGCGCCCGCAGCTCCTCTAGTGTGGATAGCACCTGAGGAAAAAAGTCACAGGGTTTACTGTCCTCACGGCGGTAATGTGCTGAATAGGTGGCGCTAAACTCTGCGATTACCTCTTTGTTTAGAGCAGGGAAAAGCTGGGTAACAGCTTCCTGCAGGCCTAAACCGATAATATCTTTTGCCTCATCATAGCTTGGTACCGGCAAGCTCATATCCATGGCGGCAAGCTGAATACAGCGAGAGATGCGCGCTACAGAATCCGAGAGCGTGCCATCCCAGTCGAAGATAAGAAGTTTTCGAGAATTAGACAGCACCTTCTATACCAGCTTGGTTAATACAGACTTAAGATCACCGGGCAGATCTGCCTGAACCTCAACCCAATCATCAGACAGCGGATGTCTAAATCGTAAAAAGCTTGCATGTAAGAATAGGCGTCTAAGCCCAGAATCTCGCAGACTTTCGTTATAGTGCACATCGCCATACTTCGGATCACCAGCAATTGGCTGCCCTGAAAATTGGCAGTGCACCCGTATTTGATGCGTGCGCCCGGTCTCGAGCTTTACGTCCATTAAGCTAGCATCCTTGAAGCGCTGCAGTATCTTAAAATGGGTTACTGAGGCCTTACCCTGCGCATCGACACGAACAATGCGCTCACCACCAGATAGCTGATTCTTTTTCAGTGGAGCATTAATGGTTGTCTTGCCCTTAGGCCATTGCCCCTTGACCAGCGCTGTATAGCGTTTTTCAACTTGATTGCGCTGCATGGCCTGCTGCAGAGCCAACAAAACAGAGCGCTTCTTGGCTAGCATTAAACAGCCTGATGTGTCCCGATCGAGGCGATGCACCAGCTCAAGAAACTTTGCGCTAGGTCGCTCCGCCCGCAAAGCCTCAATAACGCCCATTGATAGCCCGCTGCCACCATGGACAGCTAGCCCGCTAGGCTTGTTGATAATGAGTAGCCCGTCATCTTCAAAGAGAATATTTTCCGCTAAATAGCGCTTTAACTGCTGACCTGGCACCGCAGGCGAGCCGCGCTCAGCGACCCTAATGGGTGCTATACGAAGAATATCCCCCTCTTTTAGACGGGTATCCGCCTTGACTCGACCCTTATTAACCCGCACCTCGCCTTTTCGCAGCAACCTGTATATCCGCGACTTAGGAACCCCTTTGAGATGCCTAATCAGAAAGTTATCCAGCCTTTGGCCAGCGTACTCGGCGCCAACCTCCGTATAGGTAACCTTATCGAACTCAGACGTAGAAGATGATGTAAATTCAGAATCAGACAAACTATAAAACAACTATGGGCTATTGAAATCGGCGCCATTGTACCTATCTCGCGAAGCTTCGCCCAACTAAATTCATTGTTTCAATTGTAGGTACCGAGTTTTATTGTTATATTGCCGCGCCAAGTCCCATAGGTAGAGAACAGCTTGCGCTGTTTTCCCATGGTAGACCCGGCCCCAAAAGATTGATTGGGTAAAGAATACATGATCACTTGCGCGATCTAAGAATGCAGATGATCAAAAATAGCTGAGCGAACTCAGCCAGTGAAAGACAGGTTTAGAAACAGGTTTAAAACCAGCTACTTCCGTTAGCAGGGTGCGGCAAAAATGCAGAGCATTCAGATCTTAACGTTGAATTAGGGTAGCTGATCGTAAAAAGACTTAAGAATTTAGTCCTATTGTGCAAATTCAACGCTGCCCGAGCACCAAGGGCAACTGCGAACGGCAAGTCTTAAAATACTTTTACAGCCATGACTCCATACAAGAAGCTAGGCTGATGAGAAAGACTGCAAAGACAATATGACATTAGGCTACAGAGTCGCCGAATGTGCGCTACGGCCATTTAAAACAGGGGTTCACTGGCTTAAATGGGCTCCCAAAGACCTTCTAGGGTCGGCGCTAGCACGGTTATATGTAGCTTTCTTAATGCTTTACCTTCCCTTCCTTGCCCTGCAATTTCACGGTCTATCGCTCTATTTGAAATAGTAAAGGTGAAATATGAAACGCATGCTAATTAACGCCTCGCATACAGAAGAAATGCGAGTTGCAATGGTCGATGGTCAGAGACTTTACGACCTAGATATCGAAAACAGAACCAGAGAGCAAAAAAAATCAAACATCTACAAGGGCAAGATAACCCGTGTAGAGCCAAGCCTAGAAGCGGCATTTGTTGACTACGGCGCCGAACGCCATGGTTTCCTCCCCCTCAAAGAAATCTCTCGCGAATACTTTAAAAAGAAATCCTCAGACGGTGGCAGAGTCCGTATTCAAGACGCGGTCAAAGAAGGCCAAGAGGTTCTTGTACAGGTTGAAAAAGAAGAGCGAGGCTCCAAAGGCGCAGCTCTGACAACCTTTATGAGCCTAGCTGGACGCTACCTGGTATTAATGCCCAATAATCCTCGCGCCGGAGGCATCTCTCGACGTATCGAGGGTGACGAGCGCGCAGATTTGCGCGAGGCAATGCGGGGTCTGAATATTCCTGATGGTATGGGTGCAATTGTACGTACGGCAGGTATTGGAAGAGCCACAGAAGAGTTACAGTGGGACTTAGACTACCTTCTGCAGCTGTGGAACACCATTACCGAAGAGGCCAATGGCTCCAAGGCGCCCCACTTCTTATTCCAAGAAAGTAACGTTATCGTGCGCGCCATACGCGACTACCTGCGTCAAGATGTGGGCGAAGTGATTGTCGATAGCGAAGAAGCTTATGCATTGGCTGCAGCCTTTATCGGCACAGTTATGCCCGACTTCACTAGCAAGGTAAAATTCTACCAAGAAGAGATTCCATTATTTAATCGCTATCAAATTGAAAACCAAATCGAGACCGCGTTTTGTCGTGAAGTAAGCCTACCCTCAGGCGGCTCTATCGTAATCGACGTGACAGAGGCCATGGTTTCGATTGATATTAACTCCGCTCGCGCAACCAAAGGCGGCGATATTGAAGAGACTGCGTTTAATACCAACAAGGAAGCGGCCGAAGAAATTGCTCGTCAATTACGATTGCGTGATGTCGGCGGACTAATTGTTATCGACTTTATCGATATGCTTAACAGCCGTCATCAAAAGGAAGTTGAAAATAAAATGCGTGACGCTCTAGTGGTCGATCGCGCCAGAGTTCAGGTGGGCCGTATTTCTCGTTTTGGCCTACTGGAAATGTCGCGCCAACGTCTGCGTCCTTCGCTCGAAGAAACCATGTCCAAGGTCTGTCCACGCTGTAAGGGCCAGGGAACTATTCGTGGCACCAGATCCTTGGCGCTCAGCATCCTGCGCCTTGTAGAAGAGGAAGCCCAGAAAGAATTTAGCCGTGAGATACGTGCCATTGTTCCAGTGCCTGTGGCTACTTTCCTGCTTAATGAGAAGCGCAGAGAGATTTCAGCTATCGAGTCGCGCAATAAGATTCAGGTCACTGTTCTTCCAAATACCGAGATGGAGACACCGCACTTTGAAGTAGTGCGTATTCGTACCCAAGACGAGGACACTACAGACTTTAGCTACAAGTTGGCAAACGAGCTTAGCAAACCAGATATGGAAGTTGTAAGCGACAGTGCTGATAGTGCTAAAGCCATAGCACAGCCAGCGGTCAAAACGATTGTACCCTCGTCGCCCGCGCCAACCGTAGCACCAGCAAAGCCTGTTGAAGTTAAGGCTCCCAGCCTGGTTAAACGTCTGTGGGATAGCATGTTTGGTGGCTCAGAGGCCGAGGAAGAAGAGGCACCTAAATCACGCCCCAGCAACCGCAATAATAGAAGCCGCGGAGGCCAGAACAATCGCAACCGAAATAACGGTCGCAATCGCAACAGCCGCGGAAACGACAACCGCTCTGAAGGCAATAGAACTGACGGTGATGCAAAGCGCGATGGTCGCAAGACTAATTCACGCGGTAAAACCAACGAGCCCCAGGGCAATGAACAGCGTCGCAATAAAAATAATCGTCGCAATCAGCCTAAGACTGCGGATTTGGATGCACCTGCAGCCGGCAGCGAAGCGAAGCCGGCAGAAGCGGTCGAATCTAATACTGGTGTCGCTCAGAGTGACCAACTAAAGCGCAGACCAGATGATAAGCGCAGAGGCCCACGTCGTCGTCGCCAGCGCCTAGATATGCCTCAAGAAATGCTTCAGAATAGTCCTGAGACCACGGGCACAGACGTAGCCGCTGCTGAGGTGGCAGAAGTGAAGGACAACAGCCCTGCCCTCGAGCCTACAAGCCTGTCAACGGAAGCCAAACCTGCACCTGCAGTTGAGGTTTCTGACACTGCGGCTCCCGAAAAGCCTGCAGCCAAGCCCAAGCGCAAAGCGTCGCCTAAACCAAAGGCTGCGGCTAAAAAAGCACCTGAAACCAATGCCGAGACCCAGTCACCCAATGCAGAGCCTGCACCAGCTGCTGAAGCTGAGAAAAAACCAAAGGCAAAAGCTAAGGCTAAACCCAAGGCAAAGCCAGCTGCCAAAAAACCAGTAGCTGAAAAAGCTAGCGAGGAAGCGAAGCCTGCCAGCAAGGCTCAGGACAAGCCCGCAATCGCGCAAGAGAGCCCCAGAGCGAGCAATGACCCACGACATAACCCCAAGCCAGTCAGTAAGGTAGAGGTTAGCACTGAACGTCGAGAGGCAGCGCCAGCAAAACCATCGGAGACCAGCGCACCTGCAGCTGCTGTAGCGCCGAAGCCAAAACCTGCTACTCAGCGCGCGTCCAATGATCCACGCAAGAAGAGAACCCCAGAGAAAGCTGCTTCAGCAGCCCCATCTGAGCCAACTTCTGCACCTCAAGATGGACAAAAAGACATAAACGAGTAATTGTTACTTGTCAGTGAAAAAAGGCGCTGTATAATCAGCGCCTTCAAAGCGGAGGGGTAAATTAAATAGCTCCTCCGCCGCGAGAATAAGGTGGGATGGCAGAGCGGTTGAATGCACCAGTCTTGAAAACTGGCATACGTTAATAGCGTATCTAGGGTTCGAATCCCTATCCCACCGCCATATAGATCAAATAAGCCTCTGTTTTTAAAGGGGCTTTTTTGTTTATGACGCAGAAATAGCCGCAGGAGTTACAGCAAGAGTTACAGTTGCGAGGGCTAAACTTCTTTTTGAGGTCCTTGTGGGCTGTTTTCGGATTGGTATTTCGCGATCGCTAATCCATCATAGAGAAAGAATTTCCTAAACCAATTTAGCCTTGTCTCGGGAGCTTCCCAATTCTTTTGTCTACATATCGATCCAAAACCTATATTTGCAATAGGAATGCCGAAATTAGTAGACTCGGTAGGAGTCGATAAAATAGTCAGAGATTAGTTCAATGCCTTCCCAAAGTGACAGCTGCAACAATAGGCCGCCGAAACAGAATAGCCTCGTTCGACAATCTGCTTAACGGCCTCTTCTTTAAACTGCTGTGTGTAGCGTTTTCCCTTGCTCATATGACCCCCTCTTTGAGTTACATTTTAACTCTTTTGGGTGTCTAGCAAAGTCTGGGAAGTCCACCCTCTTAATTCTGGACCGGCGCAACATTGAATCGCAGGGTTTTGTTAACCAGATCCAGTTTGCCTGTTGCTACGTTGATAAGTCCGTTAGAGACCGCATCGAAAGTGTAGAGATCAAACACCGTACCATTTTTTTTCCAAACACCTTGGAGTGTTGCGGTTACAACGTCTTCGCCGCTTTGTGTCCAACCATATCCGGTGAACTCCCCCATATCCTCGAGGCCCAATTTATTGGTAAACAACCAGTTGCCGTAAACTCGTCCGTAAGGGCCTGCATCGCCTGAGGCTGTTAGGTGGTAATTAACACCGTCTGTGGTCGACACTGAGTCGACGGTAAAGTCACCCACAAAAGATTCACCTAATTTCAAGTCTTGACCAAAACCCACCGGTGAAAGCGCCAGTACTACAACCGCAGCTATTAACTTCACAATATTCATTTCATGCTCCTTTTTTAAAGTTTTTTCTTGTCTTTCCGAAAATCAAAACCATGGTGCTCACTCGCAAAGCCCTTGACCAAAGAAGCCAGATGTCGATCGGAAAAATTACCCTGGGCTCAAGTGGAGGGCTAAAAAAAGGGCAGTCACTGGCCGCCCTTTCTAGTTTATTTCACCGAGTAATAGAGAAACCCCGTTGCTCCAAGATAAACCGGTCTTCTCGTAAATTAGCAATCGCTACTATCTTGCCGTCTGCATTAAATTGAAAGCGAGTCACAACGTGCGTTTCAATCATCATACCGGTGGCCTCTTCGGTATTAGCAATCGTAGTCCATGCGTATGCGACGTCCTGGTTTGCGACAATTTCGTTGAGAGTAAAGGAGTCATCACCCCAATCCTCACCATTACTCGAAGACATCCAGTCAATCATGTCGGCTTTTGAAACAGTAGACTCAATTTTGCCTCGTTTTACGCTAACGTCGATTAACTCTTCACCACGCTGAATGACGGCGGCTACCTCTTCACCCGCCGCACCTCTAAAGCTCAAGTTGCCCGAATCTTGGTTGTCAGCGTTCACTTCGACACCGCGAACCGATTTGAACTCATCACCCACTTGCAACACCGATGCCGCCGGGCTCCCCGGAACGATGGTCTCAACAATCATCCGGCCTAATTCATCGTCGTTGTCATAGGTAAATCCAAGTCCAATGTAACGCGGGCGATAAAACAACCCGTCCTCGGCCATATGTTCTTTAACAGCATTAATGCTCGCGTCCTGACCGGCTTGTCCCGCTTCCAACCACGCCTTTACGGTGTCCGCGTTAGCTGAATCGGTCGGTACCTCACTGCATGCGGCGAGACCCAGCAAACTCGCTGTCAAGAAAATTGCGGCTCCAATCTTGTGTTTCATTACTACCCCCTTTCATATTCTTATAAATGTTCGAGGTTCGTGTGGCGCCTTAGCGATTCATGATTAACGATAAATCGTCAAAAATCAGTGCCTGGTCAAATATAGACGACAAGCTACCCATTTCTTCAGAAAAACGAATGCGTTGGTGCACACGCCTGAAAACAATTTAGCGAGATATGCTCAAGTTTTCAAGTAATGTATGACCTTTATCTGGGTCTATATTGCCCTAGAGTTACAGTTCGAGTTACAGTTTTAAACCAATATGCAGCAGCATAGTACAGGACGGTATCGGAATAGTAGTTGTTTATAGTTAGTCTATAAGACAGTTGTAGCGGTTATTACAGCATTCTAGAGTAAAGTATAGGTATATAGTAGGTCGGTCTATCCCACCGCCAATTCTAAAAAGCCTCCTCTAAGGAGGCTTTTTTATTGTCTACCGAAAACTGCACTATTTAAAAAATACTTTGAAACGCAGGCGCCTTTAAAGCTATGGCTTTGGCGCTAAGCCCTGCGGTGGTGGTTAAGATTAGACTGTGTCCCGTGAGGGACTTGAACCCCCAGCAGTCGCTTAGGAGGCGACGGATTTATCCAGTTAATCGAACGGGACATGCCTGTATTATAGGTTAATTAGGGTAATGCGCCAGTCCCTACCGCCCTAACCTGCTGATTATCTATTACAATGGTTGCCATGAATTTACTACTGCTAAAAAGTGAGCAAATAACCGATAACAGGGCCATTGTTACTGGTCGACAGCTCGACCATCTGATCAAAATACAGCGCGTTGCTGAAGGCGACTGGGTGCGCACAGGTCTTATCAATGGGGATATGGGTCGGGCACTTATCACCCAGTTAGATAGTCACTGCGCCGAGCTTGAACTCGAGCTTGATAGGCGTCCACCTGCGCCATTGCCACTCACCATTGTATTGGCATTGCCGCGCCCAAAAATGCTGCGCAGGATATTACAAACAACGGCAGCTATGGGTGTAAAACAACTTTATTTAATCAACTCTAGCAGGGTTGAAAAAAGCTTCTGGCAAAGTCCATTATTGGAGCCAGAGGCGCTTCAGGAACAGATGATTTTAGGACTAGAGCAGGCACAGGACACACTCCTGCCGGCAATTCATATCCGTAAACTGTTTAAGCCATTTATCGAGGATGAGCTGGGCGGAATTATCACAGGGACTCAAGCGCTGGTTGCGCAGCCTGGTACAGACATTGCCTGCCCTATCAATAGCCAAGTGCCGATCACCCTTGCTATAGGCCCTGAAGGTGGGTTTATTCCCTATGAGGTTAAAAAGCTCAATGAGGCAGGCTTTGAATCAGTTCATCTTGGACCGAGGATTCTGCGTGTAGAGAACGCCGTACCTGCGTTGATTTCTCGCCTATACCCGGCCTAGGTCTGCCGTCTGACGGATAAGCACTGGCAATTAACGGCGCCTAGGTGTCGCTCGAGAGAATCTAGCCTGAGGCCGCTGCTTCTTGGTTTCACGCTTTTTAAGTTCTTTTTCACGGCGGGACTCCCCTGGCACTAAAAACCCATCACCAGAACCGATCAAATCAGCTCGGCCCATGCGCCGCAATGCTTTGCGTAGCATCGGCCAGTTATCGGGGTCATGATAACGCAGAAACGCCTTGTGCAAGGTTCGCTGCTCCTTACTTTTAGCGCTAAATATCTTTTCGCTGTTATTGCGCCCAAGGGGCTTCAGTGGGTTTTTTTCCGTGTAGTACATAGTCGTAGCTGAGGCCATGGGTGACGGATAAAAATTCTGCACCTGATCAACACGGAAGCCATTTGTTTTAAGCCACAGCGACAGGCTCATCATATCTTCGTTAGTAGATCCCGGGTGAGCTGAGATAAAATATGGAATCAAATACTGCTTCTTACCGGCCTCTTTAGAGAAGCGCTCAAACATTTCTTTAAATTCATAGTAGCTGCCCATACCCGGCTTCATCATTTTGCTGAGTGGGCCATCTTCAGAATGCTCAGGAGCGATCTTTAAATAACCACCCACATGATGGGTTACCAATTCTTTAACATATTCTGGGTCTTTGACAGCAAGGTCATAACGCAGCCCAGAGGCAACTACGACCTTCTTAACACCCTCGAGCTCACGCGTCTTGCGATAGAGCTGTGTGGTATGTTTGTGATCGGTCTCGAGATTTACACAGATCGTTGGATAGACACAGGATGGTCGCCTACAGGTCTCCTCGATCTTTTTATCCTTACAGTTAAGCCTATACATGTTGGCAGTGGGGCCGCCAAGATCAGAGATAACGCCGGTAAACCCAGGCGTCAGATCACGTATCTTCTCAACCTCATTAAGAATCGACTGTTCAGAGCGGCTTTGAATAATCCGGCCCTCATGCTCTGTAATGGAGCAAAAGGTGCAGCCGCCAAAGCAGCCACGCATGATATTGACTGAGAACCGAATCATCTCATAGGCGGGTATTTTGCTATCACCATAGGCCGGGTGTGGCACGCGCTTATAGGGCTGTTCAAAAACCCAGTCCAGTTCTTCTGTCTCCAGCGGTATAGGTGGTGGGTTTACCCAGATATCATTGCGCCCCTGATTCTGTACCAGCGGCCTAGCATTACCTGGATTAGTCTCGCGATGAAAGATGCGGTCAGCATGAGCATATAGCACCGGATCCTCGGACACCTGATCGAATGAGGGCATGCGAATATAGGTACTGGTTGGATCTGTCTTGATTGCCTGAGTGTCCGGGATAATCGCCAACGGCTTTGGCTCTGCCTCGGGCATGGCTTCTGCCATCGCCTTGTCTGCTTTTATTCGTATATCTTTGGCATCATCGCATTGCGTAGGATGAGCCCCCTCGTAGGGATTTTTAGACTTCTCAATTCTGCCCGGCTGATCCACCGAGGTAGAGTCTATTTCGGTCCATCCCTTTGGGATTTCACGGCATAAAAAAGCACTGCCACGCAGGTCAGTGATATCACGAATAGACTCACCAGCGGCCATCCGGTGGGTCAGTTCCACCATGGCTCGCTCAGCGTTACCATACAATAGAATATCTGCTGTCGAATCCATAAGTACCGAGCGCTTAACTGACTCAGACCAGTAATCGTAGTGCGCCAGCCGGCGCAAACTGGCCTCAATACCACCGGCAACCACAGGCACATCAGAATATGCCTCGCGACATTTTTGACTGTACACGGTCACTGCTCGATCTGGACGCTTACCACCCTCATCACCCGCAGTATAGGCATCGTCATGGCGTAAACGACGGTCTGCAGTATAGCGATTGATCATCGAATCCATATTGCCGGCAGTGACACCAAAATAAAGATTGGGTTTGCCTAGCTCTTGAAACGATTCTTTTTTGCGCCAGTCAGGCTGTGACAGAATACCTACACGGTAGCCCTGCGACTCAAGCACACGACCTATAACCGCCATGCCAAAGCTTGGGTGGTCCACATAGGCGTCCCCAGTCACTAGGATCACATCACAGCTATCCCAACCTAATTGGTCCATTTCATTGCGAGACATGGGTAAAAATGGCGCGGGGCCGAAACATTCCGCCCAGTATTTTGGGTAGTCGTAGAGAGCTTTTAGGTTGTGATTAGCTATGGCCATGACGTAAATACGCTCTATTTATGGTGTTTAGGCTTCGAGGGCGCCATTGTAGCCGATTTGCCCGATACTAGAACAAAAACTAGAGCCAACCTGAGCAAAACTATTTTTGCGAATGAGAATCAATATTATTAACATTTAGCAATTTAAGGCGTATGATGTTTCCATCAGCCAAATCAATTGGAATCAATAATGACTCTTTGGGATCTTACACAGGGCGCTAGCGCCAAAGTTAGCCGGTTTAAATCCAGCACTCAGGGCAGCTATCGCACCCGTTTGAGCGAACTGGGGTTTCATCCGGGCGAGCAAATCGCCTGCGTGCTGTCCCCAAGTATGGGAGCCCCCAAACTCTACAGAGTAAACAACACTGTTTACTCTCTTGACGACAGCATTGCTTCATTAATCGAAGTTGCCTAGGCATTAGCCTGCCCTAATGTTTCAGGCTCAGCTCTCCAACCTCACTAAGGTCGCACTGATTGGCAGCCCTAACTCAGGGAAAAGCCTCCTCTTTAACCGCTTGACCGGCCTCAATCAAAAAGTTGCTAACTTTCCCGGTATTACGGTGGATATAGCCTCCGGCAGGAGTCTTGAGCAAAAACATATTGAATACCTCGATTTTCCGGGCGTCTATTCCCTAAGAGCTATTTCTGGTGAAGAGCAGATTGCTATCCAAGCCTTTATCAGCGCTCTGGAAGACGACCTGCTTGATACAGTAATCTGTGTTGTAGATACCACGAGACTCGAAAAAGGGCTTATTTTTGCTCTTCAAGTCCTTGAGACATGTCTGCAATACAATAAGCCCCTTGTAATTGCTGCCAATATGGTTGATGTGCTGGACCAAAACGGCATGAAGTTTGACGCCGAGGGGCTTGCCCAGGCATTGGATGTCGCCGTGGTGCCGCTCTCCGCAAAGTCAGGTGCGGGTTTGCAGCAATTGGGTGAGGCTCTGAGTGCAGCGTCCGCACCCTCTAAAAAGTTCGAGAGCGATATTATCGCCAGCGACGAATCTATCAATCATTTGCATGCACAGCAGCTCGCAGAGCAATTTGGCCCCAAGGGCGACGTATTGATTGATACTCAGACCCGCCTAGATAGCTTCTTTCTGCATTCTTGGTTCGGCGGCCTTAGCTTCTTTTTTATCATGTATCTACTGTTCCAGTCGATCTTTACCTGGGCTGCCCCGGCGATGGATGCCGTAGAATCTAGTATCCAGTGGTTGGCCTCCGCGGTACTCCCGCTGGTTCCGGTCGGCGTAGCCAGTGACTTTACCTCTGATGCTCTATTTGGCGGTATCGGTGCCTTTCTGGTATTTGTGCCGCAGATTTTTGTACTTACCCTTGTAGTGGGTATACTCGAGGACAGCGGATATTTGGCACGGGCCGCGGTGATCTGTCACAAGCCATTGCGGGTCTTTGGCCTGACCGGCAAAAGCTTTATCCCTATGTTATCAGGGGTGGCCTGTGCTATCCCCGGCGTGTATGCAGCGCGAACGGTAGACTCGCCACGCAAGCGCTGGTTGACCTATCTGGCCATCCCGCTAATGCCCTGCTCTGCCCGCCTACCTGTTTATAGCCTGATAATCGCTGCGTTTATCCCAGCTCAAAAAGCCATGGGCGGCTTGATCGGCTGGCAGGGTCTGGCGATGTTTTCTATCTACCTATTTGGCATTCTTTGCGCTTTATTGGTCACCGCCGTGGTCTCTCGTAGCAATGCAGAACTGCGTAGTGACCTACCCTTCGTGCTGGAGATGCCGCCTTACCGTCTGCCCTCTTGGCGGCCGCTATTTCGCAACGCTTGGAATCGCAGTAAACATTTTGTCACCAAGGCAGGCAAGGTCATTTTCTTTGTTACCGTCGTTATCTGGGTACTAGGGTACTTTCCCAATCAGGGCGCATCTTTAGGGGAGTCTTGGCTGGGCAGCATGGGTCAGTGGATTGAACCAATATTTGAGCCGATCGGCCTAGATTGGCGCTATGGTGTGGCTATTCTGACCTCATTCTTAGCTCGGGAAGTCTTTGTGGGCACCTTGGGAACTATGTTTGGCATCGAGGGATCCGAGGACTTCGCCTCTCTGGCTCAGCAGATTCAAGACAGTGGCCTGCCTTTGGGCTCAGGCGCGGCGTTGCTGGTGTTTTTTGCGATTGCTCTGCAATGTGTTTCAACCTTGGCTGTGCTGCAAAGGGAAACAAAATCCTGGCGACTACCGATACAGCTCTTTATCAGCTATAGCATCTTCGCTTATATCGCGGCTCTATCGGTTTTCCATGTCGTTGAGGCCTTAACCTAGCCCCTGCTCAAACATAATGTAGTCGCAGACATGCATTCCATTTTTTTTGTAGGTAGCCTGAGCGCTATGGTTGTCTGTTTCAGCGTAGAGCCTAAAACCACAGACCTCAATCGCAGAGGCCTCTGCCATAACCTGTAGCTGATCATACATAGCAGTGTAGATTCCCTGTCGTCTGAACTGCGGCTTCACATACACCGACTGAATCCACCAAAACAGGCCGTTGCGCCAGTCAGACCATTCATAGGTAACCATTAGTGTAGCTGCAGCCTGGCTGTCTACCTCAGCAACCAGATAGAAACCAAACTGCGGGTGCGCAAATAGCCCTTGGACACCAGCCATAGCCTTTACTGCATCTAGCGTTTTACCCTCAGTTTCAAGGGCCATTGCACAGTTATGACCAGTTAATAGGTTGGCGTCCTCAGGCTCAGCAGTGCGCATCGTCAGCATTTTATGCTCCTCAAAAGATTGTCTTGTCGAACTCAGAATTAAACCACTCATCTCCTTATTAGGCCATTGCGTAATTAACACAGAGCGCATAGAGTACCGAGCTTTATCATGCCGTTAAGCACAGCCATGCAAAGTATTAGAGTCAAGGATATCCCCTATCAGGCAGATAGCGCTGAGCTGTTCAACCGACTGCGCGATTTACCAGAAGCAATTTGGCTAGACAGCGGCAAACCGCGAAGCTTGCAGGGCTGT
>JABJEX010000062.1 GCA_018663035.1 Porticoccaceae bacterium | reverse complement strand
ATGAGAGTCTGACGCTCCTGTTTCACTCCGGGAGACATTGCGTTGCCCATATAGGGCTCGACGGCGCTTTTAAATTCGCCGGCGCGGAAGATATGAACATTGATTTTTAGCTTATCTAAGGCATCTTTGTAGTAGCTTCCAAAGTAGCTGAAGCCTGTTAGCGTTACCATCCCCATAGGGTTGAGGATAATCTCATCGGCATGGGCAGCGAGATAGTACTGAGGCTGATTAAAGTTATCACCTAGGGCAATGATAGGTTTCTCGCTCTTTTTAAAACGCAGCAGAGCTGAGCTGATTTCTTCTAGTTTGCTGAGCCCAGCGCCCGCCATATAATCAGTGTCCAGCACCAGATGGGTGATGCGACTATCGCCGGCTGCACTGTCGATAGCTTCAACGACTTCTCTAACCAATGTTTGAGAATCTCGGCCGCCACTTTGTGAGAGAAGCTGCTCAAGTGGATCTACATAGGTTTTTTGATCAACTAGAACCCCGCTAGGTGCCAGATAGAGAGCGCCTCTTTCAGGGATTGGCTGCAGATCACCACCAAACATACCGGCAATAATTGACACTATAAAGACAAAAACCAACAGGCCGACGATCGCTCTTACACCGGTAATAATTTTCCCGATAAAACTAAAGATACGTCGAATAATTCCGGGTTTTTTATCGGTCATAATAATTCCTCTTGCTTAAAAACTTATAGTTTTCTGACCTGTCTTATACGGGCATAAGTCATGGCAGCGCAAAATAGCGTAACACTCAATACCAGCTCAATAATATCCATTGTCTCGGGCTCTGGAGCGCTGAGATTCTGAATGCCATTGTAGAAATAAAGCAAAACCACAAAGCCGAGCCAGATAAGGGTGCGCAGTCGGTCCGCTAGCATACCGGGAATAAAAATTATCAGCGGTATCAGGCTGATGGCATAAATCACCAGAGGTGCAGATTTCATCCACAGGTGGGCGGCGGTGGTCAGCATCAATAACCAGTAACTTGAAAAGGTCAAAAATCTGCTGATAGATAGTAGGGATAGTTTGGTCAATGGATAGGCCTTTGTTGAATTAGATCAGCTAACGAGACAACTTGCTCGCTAATAAAGCAATACGTTTACCCTGGGCATGGCAGATGGCAATTTCTTCACTACTGAGATTTTCGCTTTCCACATGCGTTGCGCCATAGGGGGTACCACCGCTAGCAGTTTTGCTTAGCGCAGGTTCTGAGTAGGGCACACCTGCAAACAACATGCCCTGATGCAACAAAGGAATTAACATAGTTAGCAGCGTGGCTTCCTGGCCACCGTGCAGGCTTGATGTTGAGGTAAAGGCGCCAGCGGGCTTGTCAATCAAGGCGCCGTTCATCCACAGGCCTGCGGTGCCATCAAGAAAGTACTTTAGCGGCGCGGCCATATTGCCAAATCTAGTGGGGCTGCCTAGCAACAGGCCGGCGCAGTTGGCTAAATCTTCTTCACAACAGTAAATGTCGCCAGCGTTAGGAATATCAGTTTCTGTCGCTTCGCAAACTGTGGACACTGCAGGCACCGTACGCAGGCGCGCCTCGAGGCCGGCACTTTCAATACCCTGTGCAAGCTGATCAGCGAGCATTTTGACATGTCCGTTGCGGCTGTAATACAGCACTAAAATATAGGGATTAGACATCTAAAGTAACTCCATAACATTTTCTGGCGGCCGTCCAAGCACAGCTCTATCACCAACTACTACTATAGGGCGTTCAATTAGCTTGGGGTATTTAAGCATAGCCTCTAAAAGCTGCTCCTCTGTGGTGCCGGGCGCACTGAGATTATTATCCTTAAAATCCTGTTCTGAGCGTCGCACTAACTGACTGGCACTAAGACCCAGCTTGCTCAGTAGATCCAGTAACCTGTCCCTATTCAATGCTGTCTCTAGGTACAGCACTATGTCGGGCTCAACACCTTGGGTGCGCAATATCTCCAACGTTTGTCTGGACTTGGAACAGCGCGGATTGTGATAAATAGTCGCCATAGGTTTTCCTCGAGGAGCGATCCTTGCAAGTGTCAGGTTTGAAAACAGGGTATTGTAAGTCTAAATTAAAATAAACCAAAAGCGAGGAGCTTATTCGTGCAATTCAGTTTCAGTAGTCTGCGGCTCCAAGCTATTTCGGCTGGTCAATTTATTCGTTACATTGCTTTCAGGTTCGATCGCGATGGCTGTCGGCAAAGTGCTGCAGCACTCACCTATATGAGTTTATTTGCCATAGTGCCGATGCTGACATTGATGTATGGAATGTTTTCATTGATACCAGCATTTCAGGAAGTCGGCGGGCAGGTAGAGGCTTGGATATTTTCCAAAATGCTGCCCAGCAGCGGTCAGGAAATTACCAGCTATCTCACTGAGTTCTCCACTCAGGCTCGCAAATTGAGCTCTGCTGGTGCGCTGATTTTGCTGGTGACGTCCTATCTTATGCTGGCCAATATTGAAAAGACCTTTAACCATATCTGGGGCACAGATGGTGGTCGCCGAGGCCTTAGCGGATTTTTGTTGTACTGGGCAATTCTCAGCTTGGGGCCGCTGTTACTGGCGGCCGGCATGCTAATGAAAACCTATTTATTGTCGTTTCGACTGATAGTCGATGAAATAGATGCTCTTGGGCTTTCCCAATATATCTTTACCTACCTTCCTTGGCTGTTGACATGGATTGCAATGTCATTGCTGTTTATTGCTGTTCCCAACTGCAAGGTCAACGGACGCCATGCTATCGTCGGCGGTATGCTGACCACGGTGCTATTCGAAAGCGCCAAGGCGCTTTTCGGTTTGTTAGTCGCCCATTCAAGCTATACCAGTGTCTATGGTGCCTTTGCGGTTATCCCGCTATTTTTGTTGTGGCTTTATCTACTTTGGGTATTGATCCTGATCGGTGCAGAGTTTGTGCGCAGCTTAGAAACATTCCCCACCCATGGGTCTGGTAAAAAGCTTCCGGACTTGACTGCAACGCTCGTTGTTCTGTGGCACTGTTGGCAGAACCAGCACACTGGAAGCAGCCTGTCAGATCGTCAGATGATAGCTGTCGGAATTGATGCGGAACATTGGAAAAGACTCCGCACACAGCTTTTGCAACACAAAGTGATTGAGAAAACTGCCACCGGCCGCTTCGTGCTGACTCGTGATCTGGGCACTGTAACGCTCAATGATATCTGCGACTGGCTGGGAGAGAATATTCTTAGCGCTTCAGATGAGATTCATTTGCACGGGAATAAATTAATTTCTGTGCATTCCTGGTATAAAAAGTACGATATGCTTGCATCTAAGAGTCGCAGTGCACTGCGCAACAATTTTTCCCTCAGTGTCGAGGCCTTGTTTGCCGAGGAATTACCGGAGACTTCCCAATGATAAAAAGATTGCTGTTAGCCAGTTTGTTTTTTGTCGGATGCTCTGGAGACAGAGCCACTGAATACCCTCTGATTGACGGCGGCAGTATCGATTTGGGGGCGCCGGGCAAACTGGTGCTGATCAATTACTGGGCCGTTTGGTGTGCGCCTTGCCGTAAAGAAATTCCTGAATTCAACGAGCTGCTCGAAGAACAGGCAGACCATATCAGTGTTCTCGCGGTTAATTTTGACGGCTCTCAGGATGATAAGTTGCGCAGTGAAATAGCCAAATTGGGGATAGAGTTTCCAAGTTTGTTAGCAGACCCCCGAGGTATTTGGGGGTTGGAGCCTGTGGCTGTATTACCGGAGACATTGGTGATAAACGCAGAGGGTAAGTTATTGCACCGATTAATCGGACCCCAGACCAAAGCCTCACTGGAAGCTCTGCTCGATTAACCGCCTGCTAGGCCTGTTGCCTTTACCTCTAAAGGGTATAGGCGATTAGTAGACTCAGCATTAATCTCTACACATTGTGAAGACAACGCCCAGTCGAGGCTATAAGAGGAAGCTATGAAAGACCTGAGACAGTTTTATATCAATGGCCAGTGGGTAGATCCCATTCAAGCAAATGACTCAGCAGTGGAAAACCCCGCTACAGAACAGCAGATTGCCACTATCTCTCTGGGTACTGCGGCAGACGTTGATGCCGCAGTAGCTGCAGCCAAGGCGGCTTTCCCTATCTATGCCCAAACCAGTGTTGAAGAGCGCATTGCCTTGATGGAAAAACTGCTGGCTATTTATATGGATCGTTACGATGAAATGGCAGTAGCCATCAGCATGGAAATGGGCGCACCAATTTCCTTTGCTAGTGCTGCGCAGGCTGACTGTGGTCGGGGCCATATCAAAGCAGCTATCGAGTCGCTCAAAAAGTACGAGTTCTCACGGCAGCTCGGTTCCACCCTAGTGGTTAAAGAGCCCATAGGTGTCTGTGGCTTTATCACACCCTGGAACTGGCCGATCAATCAGATCAGTTGCAAGGTGGCCCCCGCTTTGGCTACCGGCTGCACCATGGTACTCAAGCCGAGTGAAATTGCCCCAATCTCCGGTTATCTATTCACCGAAATGATGGATCAGGCTGGGTTCCCCGAGGGTGTTTACAATATGGTCAATGGTGACGGCCCGGCTGTTGGTGCCGCAATTTCCAGTCACCCAGATGTCGATATGGTTTCATTTACTGGATCTACCCGCGCGGGTATCTTGGTGGCCAAGGCGGCCTCCGAAACTGTAAAGCGTGTGACCCAGGAGTTGGGCGGCAAGTCACCTAATATTATCTTTGAAGACGCCGATCTTGAATCAGCAGTCAGTGCTGGTGTGATTGGTATGATGGGCAATACGGGTCAGTCCTGCAATGCTCCATCCCGTATGCTTGTGCATTCATCTGTGTACGATCAGGCTGTAGAAATCGCTAGGCAGACTGCTGAGAAGATTGCGGTGGACGACCCAATGAAGGAGGGTATGCATCTGGGCCCACTCTCTAGCCGAGTGCAGTTTGACAAGGTACAGGGGCTGATAGAAATCGGTTTGCAAGAAGGCGCTCAACTAGTGGCTGGCGGTGTTGGCAAACCC
Organism: Porticoccaceae bacterium; assembly: GCA_018663035.1. Classification (GTDB taxonomy): domain Bacteria; phylum Pseudomonadota; class Gammaproteobacteria; order Pseudomonadales; family Porticoccaceae; genus HTCC2207. The sequence continues at coordinate 31,748 of JABJEX010000062.1, read as the reverse complement.
GATGGATTCGATACAGGCTACTTTGTGAAGCCAACCATTTTTGCCGGAGTTAACAATCAGATGGCCATAGCGCGGGAAGAAATTTTTGGCCCGGTGCTGGTGATGATCCCCTTTGACACCGAAGAGCAGGCTATTGAGATAGCTAACGATACAGCCTACGGGCTGGCGGCCTATTTGAGTACCTCGGATCAACAGCGCGCGCAGCGTGTAGCCCGTCAGCTGCGAGCTGGCATGATCAGTCTCAATAGTGCCTCGCAGGATTATTCGGCGCCATTTGGAGGCTACAAGCAATCAGGCAACGGTCGCGAATGGGGTGAGTTTGGTTTTGATGATTACCTTGAGATTAAAGGGATTACCAGCTGATAACTAGGTGCACAGGCAAGTTGCCTAGCTGGGTGCATTCTGTGGACTCGAGCGACTTGCCAGTCCGCCGCCGCCAGTACCCTGCTAGGTTTCACCCGCTGCTCTTATCCACGCAGACTCAGCCTAACGAGCTAATGGTTGGCACGAGCGCATTCCCAAGCGTAGAGCGCATGTTTGCGCGTCTCTCCCCAGCGGTAGCCACCGATCTGACCCGACTGCTGCAGCACTCTATGGCATGGGATCAAAAAAGCGATGGGGTTAGAACCAATAGCGGTGCCCACTGCTCTTGATGCTTTGGGTCTGCCTACCGCAGCTGCTACCTGTCCATAGCTATTGATACAGCCGGGCTCAATCTGAAGCAAGGCACGCCAGGCAGCAATTTGAAAATTAGTCCCCCTCACGTACAGCGATAACGGCCCTTTAATATCTGACTGCCCGGCAAACATGGCTGCCAGCGCTGTGTTGGTCTCAGAGGTTTTTTCGGTGATCTGGGCATTGGGCCAGCTTTGAACCAGACTGTCGAGCTGTCGATCACTATCGCCATTCATCAAAAACGATAGCTTGCAGATTCCCCTAGGAGTGACCGCCACAAACAGCTCTCCAAATGGGCTGTCCATCACTGAATACTCAATGCTTAATCCTGCGCCACCAGTTTTAAATTCTCCCGGAGTCACTGCTTCAAGTTGCACAAAATGGTCGTGCAGACGCGAGCTGCTGCTCAAGCCAATCGAGTCTGTCACCTGCTGAAGTGGTTTGGATGTGGCCAGTAGTTGTTTGGCTCGGGCCAGGGTCAAAATCTGCAGATACTTTTTTGGCGTTACCCCTGCCCACTGACTAAACAGTCGCTGGAAATGAAATGGGCTGAGATGTAAATGGGCAGCAATAGCCTCAAGAGAAGGCTGCTGGTCGACCTGGCTACTTATAAATTCAATGGCCTTAGCTATGCGCTGATAATGGGAGTTCATAACCAGAGTATTACCGACTTAAAAATGTTTAGCGACCCGAATCTTGCTCAGTTTTGTTGGCGCTAAACCAATAAATCAGCCCGCCAAGAGCAATAATCCCCAGCCCAATCCAGCCTTCAATAGGTTTAGAAACCAGCACATAGGCCAGTGTCCACAGAGTTACACTCAGATAAATTAACGGTGCAAAAGGATAGGCAAAGGTGCGGTAGGCTCCGGCAAGGCTGAGATTTTTATAGCGCAGTACAAATACCCCCAGCACAGAAAACAAAGTGTTAATGCCCAGCACAAAGCTGGAAAAAATAAGTACAGATTCAAAGGTCGCGCTGACAATAAAAAATATTGCCAGCAGCCCCTGAAATATAATCGCATTGAATGGTAGCCCTTGGCGATTGCATTCAGAGAGTTTGGCAAAGACCTTAAAGTCTTGGCCGATCATCTGGAGCACTCTGGGCCCAGCCATGGTCATAGCGCTGACGGTGGAAATAAGCAGCAGAGCCAAAACAGCCCCCATTGCCTTACCCGCCGTGCTACCAAGAGACTGTTCCGCAACGATCACACCGATTTCCAATTTGCCTTCCAGGCTAGAGATTGGTGCCGCACTTAAAAAGGTGTAATTGAGCAGCAGGTATAGTAGTAGCACTACAGCTGTTCCCGCCGCGAGCACTATAGGTAGATTACGCTGCGGATTGTCCAGCTCTCCCGTAACATAGGTGGCAGCGTTCCAGCCAGTATATGCATAGTTGACATAAATCAGGGCAACCGCAAATGCGCCGCTGAAGAGTAATTTTTCGTCGCCAGCTTGGGGCGCAAAAATAAGCCCTTGGGGGTTGTCACCCCAGACAGCCACCACTGTGCAGAACATCAAAATCAGCAGCAGTTTGAGTGCTGTAAAGACCTGCTGTACATTGCTGCTGGCGCGATGTGACAGGCAGTGAGTAAGGGTTAAGGCGATAACCAGCATGGTTGCAGACCAGGTTCTCGAGAGGTCTGGAAAGACAGCGGAGAGATAGGCGCCAAAGGTCATAGCCGCCAGTGCTACTGGTGCTGCAAAGCCTACAGTGGCAGATACCCAGCCTGAGATAAATCCCGCACAGGGATGGTAGAGCCGAGTCAAAAAGTTGTATTCGCCACCGGAGCGGGGTAGGTTGGCCCCCAGTTCTGCATAGGTCAGAGCTCCGCACAGAGCTGTCAGGCCGCCCACTAGCCATAGCATCATCAGCACAAAAGGTGATTGGATTCCCAGCAGTTGAAAGCCAAGACTGGTAAACACGCCAGTACCGATCATATTGGCTACAACCACCGATATACCTGTGGTCTTGGAAAAAGTATGTGTCATAGGGACGCAGCTGTTAAAAGTCTCCCGGCACTTTACAGCACTGTCTCGTCGTGGCAAAGGGTTTGATTTTGTGGCCCCTGCGACAACTGGGTAAAGGTTAAAAAATAATAGATTAAAGTAAAATAAATCGGTTAACCTACCGCCCGAAAATAACAATAACAAAGACTGAGGACAGCACATGAGACTTCTGGCTCTTACTACCGCGATGATTTTATCTACCTCTTGTTGGGCGGAGTCCTCTGAGCAGGCCGATACCCAGGTTTATTTTGGTGATACCCATCTCCATACCACCTATTCGTTCGATGCCTTTCTAAACAACAATTTCAGTGCTGATCCGGAAACAGCCTATCGCTGGGCCAAAGGCCAGCCTGTGATTCACCCCTATAACCGGGCCCGGGTTCAGATCAATACCCCACTGGACTTCTTGGTGGTTTCAGACCATGCCGAAATGTTGGGTGTAATGCGGGCAATTCGGAACCAAACGATGGAGTTCGAGGATACAGGTTGGCTAGCCTCTCTCAAACGCTGGTGGGCTATCAAGCAGACCAATGAGGCCCTAGATCAAAGAACAGGCATGTCAGTGTTCATGAGCTTTTTGCCCAAGTCCGCCTCAGTGCCTGGCGGTGATCCGGTTGCGGACCCCAATAACAATATCGGCTCGGTAGCTATCTTTGGTGATACCTCAGCCACATCTCAAGAAGCCTGGGGCGATATAGTTGCTGCAGCTGAGCGACATAATGAGCCCGGCGTTTTTACGAGTATCTTGGGATGGGAGTGGAGCTCGCTGCCGACCGGCGCGAATCTGCATCGTATAGTGATTTCTCCCGATGGTGCTAGCAAAGCCAATCAATATCTACCCTATGGTTCAGATCAGAGTCAGTACCCGGAAGATCTTTGGAATTGGTTGGACGAAACATCAGAGCGCACAGGCAGCCGCTTTATTGCCATTCCCCACAACTCAAATATCTCCAAGGGCTACATGTTTGCCAAAACCAGAGTCAATGGCCAAACCATTGACGCAGAGTATGCCAAGACGCGCATGAAATGGGAGCCTGTCACCGAGGTAACGCAGATTAAGGGTGACAGTGAAACCCATCCAAAATTCTCCCCAGACGATGAGTTTGCAGATTTTGAAACCTATGATTTCTATATTCAGACCGACAAAGGTGTGAACACTGTATCGCCTGGCGATTATGTCCGACCGGCGCTAAAGCTTGGCTTGGCTATACAAAAAGAGGTTGGCGCTAACCCCTACAAGTTTGGTTTTATTGGCTCTACAGATTCACATAGTGGCTTGTCGTCGCCAGAGGAGAGTAATTTCTGGGGCAAAATGGCAACAGATTCTACGCCCGAGACTAAAACACCAGTTATCGGTAGGCCCAATGGTGCCGATGGCTGGAATATGTCTGCTTCGGGCCTAGCTGCTGTCTGGGCCACAGAGAATACACGTGAAGCTATCTTTGCCGCTTTCAAGCGCAAGGAAACCTATGCCACCAGTGGCCCTCGCATGCGTGTGCAGCTTTTTGCAGGCTGGAGTTTTCCTGAGGGTGCTGAGATTGCAGACAACTTTGCTGAGCTCGGTTACAGCCATGGGGTGCCTATGGGTGGAGACCTCTTGGCCAATTCTGATGCTGAAGCGCCAGAGTTTTTGGTGCGCGCTGTCAAGGACCCCAATGATGCCAATTTAGACCGTGTTCAGATTGTCAAAGGCTGGGTAGATGCGGCTGGCGAACAGCACGAGCGCGTCTATAATATAGACTGGTCCGGTGACCGAACCCTAGGGGCCAATGGCAAGTTAGATGCCGTGGGGAACACAGTGGATCTTAAAACGGCACGTTTCACCAATAGTATAGGGCAGGCAGAATTTGCCACGCGCTGGAAAGATCCGGATTTTGACGCGGCTCAGATGGCATTTTATTATGCTCGTGTGTTGCAGATTCCAACGCCACGCAACGGCCTTTATGATAGCTTGGCACTGCAGTTAGAAGAGCCTCCGCGCGGCCCGAAAACAATCCAAGAGCGAGCCTATACCTCGCCTGTTTGGTACACCCCCTAATTAGTCTAGAGCCTAAAAAGGACTTGTAAGCGCAATGATAAAAAAGCTGTTTAAAGAACCTCTGTTTCAATTTTTAATTATTGCGCTGTTGCTGCTGGGGGGCGAGCGTTGGATCAACGCAGAGGATTATGCCTACGACCAGTATCACATAGCGGTTACTGATCAAGATCTACTGCAGTTTATGCAGCTGCGCGCCAAGACTTTTAAGCCCGACCAGGCCAGAGCTGCGCTGCAGGCACTCAGCCCAGAAGATCGTCAGCAACTGATTGATGATTACTCTCGCAATGAAGTACTTTTTCGCGAAGCGATGGCACTTAATCTGGATAAAAATGACCAGATTATTCGCCGCCGTCTGATTCAAAAAATGGACTACCTAGCTCAGGGTTTTTACGATGAGTCAGAGCCTCTTACAGAAGCGGATCTCCGCAAGTACTATGCCGAGAATCAGGCTCAGTATGAGAAAGCTGCCGAGGTCACCTTTACCCATGTGTATGTCTCGTCACAGAGCCGCAGTGTCGATGAGGCTGAAACCCTGGCTGAGCAACTGTTAGTGCAGTTAAACGAGCAGCAGGCTCCCTTTGAAAATGCCTCCAGATACGGTGAACGATTCCTTTACAACCGCAACTATGTCAACCGTGAAGACGATGAGATTGGTAGTCATTTTGGTGGCTCGTTTCAGGCCAATGTCTTTGCTCTAACCACTGGCAGCCAGTGGCAGGGGCCTATCCAGTCTGACTATGGATGGCATCTTGTGCTGTTGGTCAAAAATGCGCCAGCCTATATTCCGCAGTTTGAAGAGGTCAGCTCTGCCGTATTGGCGGATGTTCAGCGTCAACGACAGCGTGAGATAAAGCGCCTAGCGATTGATAAGTTGATGGCCAAATATCAGATCGAGAGCGAATAATGCACAGGTTGTTTATCGCTTTGGCCTGGGTGCTAAGTACAGGCGTTTTTGCTGACGAGGCGCGCCCAGTCTATGTGGAAGTCGAAGAAAATAACGCCAACCAGTTTTTACTCAAATGGAAGGTTCCCCCAGTTATGCCGGCAGGGCAGGAACCCCAGATAAGCTTGCAGCATCCAGACTGTATTCTGTTGAATGGCGCTGATGCCGCTGGGCTGATTGGTCGTCGACTTTACCAATGCGATATTCAGAATCCAGAGGCGGCTTTCTCAATAGAGTTAGATTATCCGCGCAGTAACCCGGCACTGACCTCCCTGATGGTTTTCAAACCTTTCCAGGCTGAGCCCATTCAGGTGTTTTCTGGGCCGGAGAAAACTATCGTTAGCATTCCGGTGGCGACTAGTGCAAGCACTGTGGCCAAGCAGTACACCATCGCTGGTATCGAACATATTTTAATCGGGACAGACCACCTGTTATTTGTGCTCTGCCTGATGATTATTGCCGGGAGTTTCAAGCGACTGTTACTGACCGTTACCGGGTTTACACTGGCCCATTCCATCACTCTAAGTCTGGCGACAATGGATATCTTCCGCTTGCCCACCGAACTGGTCGAGCTATTGATTGCGTTGAGCATTGTGTTGCTGGCCGTGGAAATTATTAAGCACCAACGGCAGGAACCAGGGTCCGAGGATAGCTTTACTTGGCGGTATCCAGTCAGTGCCTCATCAGCATTTGGTCTCTTACATGGTTTTGGATTTGCGGTGGTATTACAGGAATTAGGGTTGCCCGCGTCGATGAAAGTCCACGCATTGCTCTTTTTCAATATAGGCGTAGAGCTGGGGCAGCTGCTGTTTATTGCTGCCGTGCTGATATTAGTTGCAGTCGCGCTGCGCTACATCACAGTGCTGAGCAAACATCGCCTGATTCTGGCGCAGGCTGTGGTCTATGGCGTTGGAATTACCAGCTCTTACTGGCTGTTCGAGAGAATGGGCGCCCTGTTTTAAAGGCGCCTAATATCTGGAGCTATTTCAAATGGCCCAGATGCTTTGAAACTATCTTCAGGCTGGATTTAAACAGTTTGGGCGTGCAAGCCAGAATATGGCCAGTTTCTAAAAATTTTTCGCCGCCCTTAAAATCGCTGACCATGCCCCCTGCCTCGCGAACAATAAGCACGCCCGCAGCTATATCCCAAGGTTTTAAAGACATTTCCCAAAAGACATCCATACGACCTGCAGCCACATAGGCCAGATCCAGAGAGGCTACGCCTAGGCGTCGAATCCCCGCCGAGTTTTTGGCAAAGTCATGCATGCTGGCTAGGTAGTTATCCATTTCATTAAAAGACGGCGCGCTGAATGGGATGCCTGTAGCGTAGAGTGCGCCGGCTTCTTCGGTGCGCCCGGAGACCCTGATACGGCGTCCATTCAGGGCAGCGCCTCGACCACGGCTGGCGGTAAACTCCTCGCGTTTAAATGGCTCTAGAATTACTGCATGCTCAAGTTTGCCTTTGATACGGCAGGCAATAGAAATGGCGACATGGGGAATGCCGCGAACAAAATTGGTGGTGCCATCAAGAGGATCGATAATCCATTCCACATCGGAATCGGGATTGCCGCTGGTGCCACTTTCCTCACCGATAAAGCGGTGATCTGGATAGGCCTTCTTGATGTTATAGATAATGGTTTCTTCTGAGCGGCGATCCACTTCAGTGACAAAGTCATGGCGACCCTTTTCATCTACCTTGATTAAATCTAGGTTATCCGCAGATTTCACAATCATTTCACCTGCCTGACGGGCAGCGCGAAGGGCAATATTAACCATAGGTTGCATAGGGGCGTTATCCAATTGACTTAAAGAGCGGAGCGCATTGTAACAGAACTCCTGTGCTATAGAAGCCTGATTCTGCTACACTCTCGCCCCGTTTTTAGGCTGGTTTATTCTTTTATCGCGAGGTTCAGGTGCCAACAGCAGAGCGTCAGGCAAAAATTCGAATTGTCCTAGTTAATACAGCCCATCCTGGTAATATTGGTGGTGCTGCTCGAGCTATGAAAAATATGGGGTTGGCTGAGCTCTATCTGGTGCAGCCGCGAGAGTACCCGGCGCCAAGAGCGGTCTGGCGTGCAGCTGGTGCACGTGATGTGCTTAGCAACGTCAAGGTAGTGAGCTCTGTTGATGAGGCGATTGCGGGCTGTGGCCTTGTGGTGGGAACCAGTGCCCGAGAGCGCAGAATTCCCTGGCCATTAATCGATCCGCGCGAGTGCGGTACACGAATCTGGCAGGAGTCTGAAAGCCATGATGTGGCATTACTGTTTGGCCGTGAAGACCGTGGGCTGACTAATGAAGAGCTTCAGAAGTGTCACTACCATGTGCATATTCCCTCTAACCCTGATTACAGTTCCCTAAATTTGGCTACTGCGGTACAGGTACTTTGCTATGAAATTCGCATGGCTAGTCTGGCCGATGCTGAAGGGAACTTGCCTTCACTGCAGGAATGGGATCAGCCACCAGTAGCAGCCGATGATCTCGAGTATTTTCATGAGCATCTGGCGCAGACCATGGCTGATCTAAATTTCTTTGACCCAGAGAACCCCAAGCAGCTTCTCACCCGAATGCGTCGCCTTTTTAACCGCGTAAGAATGGATCAAATGGAGGTTTCAATTCTTCGTGGTCTGTTGTCTTCTGTGCAGCGTATGATCAACAAATAGTTGATTAAACTAATCAGGTATTTAATTGACTAAAATACTCAGGTATTAGATAATTTGCGCCCTAAAAACGGGGCCAAACTGGCAGGAAATAGGTATGCGATTAACAACTCGAGGACGCTACGCTGTAACAGCTATGCTCGATTTGACGCTTCACGCTCAGGATAAGCCAATTTCTTTGGCAGATATTTCCGAGCGCCAGTCTATCTCTCTGTCCTATCTGGAGCAGCTTTTTTCTCGGCTGCGTCAGTCCGGCTTAGTGTCCAGCGTGCGCGGTCCTGGTGGTGGATACCATTTGGGTCGCCCCAGCGAAGGCATATTTGTGGCGCAGATTATCGATGCAGTGAATGAGTCAATTGACACCACCAACTGTCAGGGCAAAGGTGACTGTCAGGGTGGTGAGATCTGCCTTACCCACACATTGTGGAGTGATCTCAGTAAAGAGATTCACGGTTTTTTAAATGGTATCTCTCTGGCCGATTTGGTGGCCAAGCGCAACGTACAACATATAGCCCAGCGACAAGTTGAACAGCTGCTGGTGATAGATGACAACCTGCAGGCCGGCGCCTGCTGAAATTGGAGTAATTAATGAATCTACCCATTTATCTGGATTACGCGTCCACTACACCGGTAGACCCGGCTGTTGCAGATAAAATGATGCAGTTTTTGACCCCTACAGGGCAGTTCGGCAACCCAGCGTCTCGCTCACATGTGTTTGGCTGGCAGGCAGAAGCCGCGGTTGAAGATGCGCGTACTGACGTGGCTACACTTATTGGCGCCGATCCCCGCGAAATCGTCTGGACCAGTGGGGCTACCGAAGCCAACAACTTGGCAATCAAAGGCTGTGCCCACTTTAACCAGCGCAAGGGCAAGCATGTAATTACCTCGAAAATCGAGCACAAAGCAGTGCTGGATACCTGTCGACAGCTAGAGCGTGAAGGTTGGGAAGTTACTTACCTAGAGCCGGACTCTAACGGTCTTATCCAGCCCCAGGCCGTTGCTGATGCAATCCGTGAAGACACCACTGTGGTGTCGATTATGCACGTAAATAACGAGCTGGGTACGCTCAATGATATCGCCGCCATTGGTGCTATCTGCCGTGAGAAAAAAGTGTTCTTCCATGTGGATGCTGCCCAGAGTGCGGGTAAAACATCAATTGATGTTGAAGTCATGAATGTCGACATGATGTCTTTCTCGGCTCACAAGATCTATGGTCCTAAGGGCATTGGCGCACTCTATGTTCGTCGCAAGCCACGTGTGCGTATCGAAGCGCAAATGCATGGGGGTGGCCACGAGCGAGGTATGCGTTCTGGTACCCTGCCGACCCACCAGATTGTTGGTATGGGTGAGGCCTTTAAACTGGGCTTTAAAAACCTTGCCGAGGAGTCAGCTCGTATTGAAGCTCTGCGCACTCGATTATGGAATGGGGTTTCTGATATGGAAGAGGTTCACCTCAATGGTTCTCCAGATCAGCATGTGCCGGGCATTGTAAATATCAGTTTTGCCTTTGTTGAGGGTGAGTCATTGATTATGGCGCTGCGCGACCTGGCTGTTTCTTCTGGTTCGGCCTGTACCTCTGCCAGTCTTGAGCCTTCGTATGTGTTGCGAGCACTGGGGCTAAATGACGAAATGGCCCACAGCTCGATCCGCTTTAGCATTGGCCGTTACACCACAGAGCAGGATATAGACGATGCCATTGCCAAGGTGCGTCACGCTGTTGAAAAGCTGCGCGAACTGTCGCCCCTTTGGGATATGTTTAAAGATGGTGTTGATCTCAACACCGTGGAATGGGCAGCGCACTAAGCGCTGTTTTTAAAGTTTAGTTAAGCAGGAATTATACAAATGGCTTATAGCGACAAAGTAATCGATCATTACGAAAACCCACGCAACGTTGGCAAACTCGACGACAGCTCTAAAAATGTCGGTACTGGTATGGTCGGTGCCCCGGCCTGCGGTGATGTTATGCGCCTGCAAATTCAGGTCAATGATCAGGGTATTATTGAAGATGCCAAGTTCAAAACCTACGGCTGCGGTTCAGCTATTGCCTCCAGCTCATTGTTAACAGAATGGGTGAAAGGTAAGAGTATCGACGATGCTGAGCAGATTAAAAACACCGAGATCGCCGAAGAACTGGCGTTGCCTCCCGTTAAAATTCACTGCTCAGTGCTGGCCGAAGATGCCATCAAAGCAGCAGTGCGTGACGTTAGAGAAAAGCAGGGTAGTTAATCGATGGCGATCACCATGACCCCAGCTGCAGAGCAGCATGTTGTCAAACATCTCCAACACCGTGCCAAAGGTGTTGGTATACGTCTTGGTGTTCGCACCACCGGCTGCTCTGGTCTTTCCTATGTCCTGGAGTTTGTCGATGAAACTGCCGCAGAGGACGAGGTTTTTCAATGCGGTGATGTCAAGTTGATTATAGATCCCAAGAGTTTACTGTACCTGGACGGCACTGAGCTCGACTATGTAAAAGAGGGCTTGAACGAAGGGTTTGAATTTAAAAACCCCAACGTGAAAGATGAATGTGGTTGTGGTGAGAGCTTCCACGTTTAACGACCCAAAACCCAGTCGGCACACAGGTTGATCGTCTTTTGAAACTCTCCAGTAATTTTTTTGAAATCTTTGCTATTCCTGTTGCCTGGCAAGTGGATAGGGCGCAGCTGCACAGTAGATATCGCCAACTACAGCAGGAATTTCATCCAGACCGCTATGCTAGCGGCAGTGAGACTGAAAAGCGGCTAGCCGTGCAGACTGCCTCGTTAATAAATCAGGCCTACGAAACCCTGAAGTCTCCTCTTAAGCGGGCTCAGTATTTGCTTGAGCAACAAGCCATTGATGCCAGCCAAGAAAGCCATATCACCAGTGATACGAGCTTTTTAATGACGCAAATAGAATTGCGTGAAGCGCTGGCTGAGGCGCCCAGTAGTGCTGATCCTTTGGCTGCACTCGAAGATCTGCGAGCTGGTGTTGCAAACAGCTATCTGGAACAACAGGCAGAGTTCGCTGGGCACTACGAGTCTGACAATTTTGATCATGCTTTAAACAGCCTGGCCAAAATGCAATTTTCATCTAAGTTGCTCGACGAGATTGAGCAACTTGAAGCCGAGTTAGAGGATCTATAGACAGTGGCACTTCTACAAATTTCCGAGCCTGGCCAGTCTCCGCAACCCCACCAGCGCAAGCATGCCGTGGGCATTGATCTGGGCACCACCAATTCTTTGGTGGCCACTGTTCGCAGCGGTATGGCCGAGGTGCTGGCTGATGAGCAGGGCCGCGAGCTGCTGCCGTCGGTGGTTCATTACACAAAAGAAGGAGTCAGCTGTGTTGGCTATGAAGCCGCAGAACACAGCACTAGCGACCCACTCAATACATTGTCCTCGGTAAAGCGGTTGTTGGGCCGCGGCTTGAACGATCTTAAAACCTTTGGAACTCAGCTTCCCTACGAGTTTGCCGAAGGCAGCGGTGGTATGCCAAAAATTAAAACTGCTGCTGGTCTAGTGAGCCCAATTCAGGTATCGGCTGAAATTCTGCGCAAGTTGGCAGGGCGTGCTGAGATTGCCTTCGATAGCGTCATAGATGGTGCAGTAATCACTGTGCCCGCATATTTTGATGAGGCTCAACGTCAGGCGACAAAAGATGCTGCAACTCTGGCGGGCATCAAAGTACTGCGCTTACTCAACGAGCCTACGGCTGCGGCAATAGCCTATGGACTGGATCAGGACAGTGTTGCAGAACGAGTTATAGCTATCTATGACCTGGGTGGTGGTACCTTTGATATCAGTATCCTGCGTTTATCCAAAGGCGTGTTTGAAGTTCTGGCCACTGGGGGTGATTCTGCACTCGGGGGCGATGACTTTGACCTTGAGATTGCCAATTGGATACGTCAGCAGATGGGTATGGGCGAAGATCTCGATCCAACCGAGCAGCGCATTCTAATAGAGACTGCCAAATTAGCTAAAGAAGAGCTAAGCCAGTTAGATCAGGTGGAGCTCGAAGTACTGGATTGGCAGGGTATCCTAACCAAAGATACGATGCATAGCCTTATTGACGGGCTGATTGACACGACATTGCGCGCCTGTAAAAAATCGCTTCGAGACGCTGATGTCAGCCTGGATCAGGTCAATGATGTGATATTGGTCGGTGGGTCTACTAGAACCCCGAGAGTTTCAGAAAAGGTTGCTCAGCTGTTTGGTTCAACACCTCGTTGTAACCTAGATCCGGACAAGGTAGTAGCTATGGGCGCTGCGTTGCAGGCAGAAGTGCTAGTGGGTAACAAGTCTGGCGACGACATGTTGCTGCTAGATGTGATCCCGCTGTCCTTAGGTATTGAAACCATGGGTGGTTTGATTGAAAAGATCATCCATAGAAATACCACTATTCCTGTCGCCAAGGCTCAAGAATTTACCACTTTTAAAGATGGTCAGACGGCAATGGCCGTGCATATTTTGCAAGGCGAGCGCGAACTTGCCAGCGACTGTCGCTCTCTAGCGCGCTTTGAGCTGCGAGGGATTCCACCAATGGTTGCTGGTGCGGCCAAGATTCGGGTCAGCTATCAGGTAGACGCCGATGGTCTCCTCAGTGTGACTGCACGCGAGCTGACCAGTAACGTAGAGTCTAGAATAGAGGTGAAACCCTCCTATGGTTTGGGAGAGGACGAAATCACCACAATGCTGCAAGACTCTTTTAGCCATGCCAGAGATGACATGCAGGCGCGGGCTCTTAGAGAGCAGCAGGTAGATGCCGACCGCATGGTTGAAGATTTACAGGCAGCCATTGCAAAAGACGCTGAGGCCCTGCTGAGCAGCGAAGAGCGACAATGCCTAGTTGTCGCTATCCAAGAATTAAAAGCATTGCGTGAAAGCACCAAAGAACATCGGGTGCTGGCTCGCCAGATTGAATCCGTAGCCAAGGCCAGTGAAGAATTTGCCGCCCGTCGTATGGATGCCAGTATTAAAAGCGCATTGGCCGGCCAGAGCCTTGACCAGGTCGAGAAAGGATAAAATAAACTATGCCCAAGCTAGTATTTCTACCCCATCAGGATCTCTGCCCAGAAGGCGCAGTGATTGAAGCTAAAAAAGGTGAGAGCATCTGCGATGCTGCGCTGCGCAATGGCCTAGAGATTGAGCATGCCTGCGAGATGTCCTGTGCATGCACCACCTGCCACGTACATATTCGCGAGGGGTTCGACGATCTGCCCGAGGCAGATGAGCTGGAAGAAGATTTTCTCGATAAGGCCTGGGGAGTAGACCCCGATTCGCGGCTTAGCTGTCAGGTCATTGTCGACGAACAGGACCTGGTTATTGAAATACCCAGATACACCATAAATATGGTGTCTGAACGTCATTAAATTCACGCCCAAACAGAGCAGCAGTAATTGGAGTAATGGACTATGATTAAGTGGACTGACATTAACGACATTGCCATAGAACTGGCGGACAACCATCCTGATATAGATCCCCAGTACGTTAATTTTGTTGATTTAAGAAAGTGGGTTTTGGAGCTCGAAGACTTTTCTGATGATCCAGATCGCTGCGGCGAAAAGATTCTAGAAGCCATTCAAATGGCGTGGATTGAAGAGCAGGACTAGCCTCTTAAACTCCAGTATTGTTTAACAATAAAGGGATTTTCAGCAGGCCAAGGATGCGCGAGAAAAATCATCTGTATAAGAAAGTACTGGATACTGCCCCCTTCGGAACAATGCTGTTTGCCTATGGCGTATGCATTGACGCTAATACCAAGGCCCTGACATTGTTGGGTTGCCAGCGCACAGAGGTGCTCGGCCTGTCTCTCAACGAAACCACAGATAATCAGCCAAATTCTCTTATCCAATTAAAAAAAGTACTCGCCAAAATCGACTCCGACCAACTATCGGGGCTGTTGTGGCGAACTCAGGGTACCCTGGAAACAGACGAGTTGGTGGTGTCCGCAGGCCCAGTGGGTGACGCCGAAGATGTCCTCTGCATTATGCTGTACCCATTGCCTGCACTGGCGCATATGGTAGTCGAGGAATTTAGTGCAGGTGACTTACCAGTTGTCAGTACTGCGAATGCTCCCAAGCCCAATAAAGAGATTCAAGCGGCTCAAGAATCCCAAGCTGACTTCGCCTTGAGTGATGAGCCCCCCACTACCAATGGGTTGCCAAGGTCTCAGGAAGCCGGCAGCAGTTCAGTCGATATTGACGGTCTTCCGATTGCCCAAGCACTAATAGACAGTATCGACAGCTATCTTGAGCAAAGTGCTGACAGCATCAACTGCGGAGCGCTGTTACTGATAGATCTGGATCATTTCAACTCCATCAATGAGTCCCTAGGTAAGCATATCAGCAGCCAAATTTTAGAGCGCGCTGGCGAAAGTATTCAGCGTATACTCAGCGGTATGATGCAGATGGAGCAGGTCGCAGGGGACGCATTTTTGTTATTTATCAGTGACTTAGCGGCCAGCCAAGAACAGGCTCAGAAACAGGCAACGAACCTTGCCAACGAAATTCGCTGTAGCATTTCAAGGCCCTTTTTTACTGAGAATGGCGAAGTTATTGTAACCGCCAGCGTTGGTATTAGCCTGCTCTCTCAGACCGCAGGCGAACCCGTGCTAACTGCATCCAAGGCCATACAGCAGGCAGAGAGTGCTATGTTTGAGGCCAAGAGGCGTGGTCGGGATACTCAGATACTGTTCGACACCCAGATTACCCACCAGGCCCAGCAGCGCATTAGCTTGCAATCCAGCCTGCGCAAAGCGGTAGTTAATCAGGAGTTTGATCTCTATTTACAACCTCAGGTATCCACCCATGATGGCTCGGTGGTTGGCGGCGAGGTGTTGCTGCGCTGGATTCATTCGGGGCAGGCCATGCACACCCCTGCAGAATTTATTCCTATCCTCGAGGCCTCTGGCATGATTGTCGATGTGGGTCTTTGGGTGATTCGCACTTCCTATGAATATCTACGCAATATGCGCGATCGCGGAATCTGGACACCAGATATGCAACTAGGCGTTAATATTAGCCCCAAACAGTTCCATGATCCCGGCCTTATCACCAGTCTTGAACACAGCCTAAAAAGCTACGATATAAGTGCAGATATGATCACTCTTGAAGTAACAGAGAATCTTCTGATCGACGATTTTGAATCTGTTGTCGACAAGATGAAAAAAATCCGCGATATGGGTACAAAGTTTGCCATTGATGATTTTGGCAGTGGCTATTCTTCCATGATTTACTTAAAGCGTCTGCCTCTAGACAGCCTAAAAATTGATCGTGAGTTTATTGCCAATCTAAATGCCGATAGAGATACCCTCGGCTTAGTCGAGGCCATCATGATGGTATCTCGGCACTATGGTTTAGACGTGGTTGCCGAGGGCGTCGAGAAGCGTGAAATTTTAGAGGTGCTGCGCAGCCTAGGTTGCGACAAATATCAGGGGGCACATTTCAGTATGCCAGTGTCTCTGGATAAGTTTCAGCAGCTTCTTGTTGCCTAGGTGACTCACCTAGCCAAAGCCTGCACATAAAAAACAATTGTTACCTCTCTCCAGTGCAGGTAAAATCCGCGCCATTGCCCCTGTGGGCTATTTTTTTAACCCAATTTTATCTATTTTTAATTTATTTTAGCCCCATTCTGGAGAGTACTTCATGGCGACTGAACGAACCCTATCTATTATCAAGCCCGATGCCGTAGCCAAAAACGTTGTTGGTCAAATTTTAAGCCGCTTTGAAGCCGCAGGACTTAAAGTTATTGCTCTTAAAATGCAGCAGTTGAGCAAAGAGCAAGCTGAAGGCTTTTACGCTGAGCACAGCGAGCGTCCTTTCTTCAACGATCTGGTTGCTTTTATGACTTCAGGCCCAGTTTGCGTTCAGGTTTTGGAAGGTGAAAATGCGGTTTTGACCAACCGTGACCTGATGGGTGCTACTAACCCACAGGAAGCAGAAGCTGGTACTATCCGTGCAGACTTCGCCCAGTCTATCGACGCCAATGCTGTACATGGTTCAGACTCAACCACCTCAGCAGCGCGTGAAGTAGCTTACTTTTTTGATGACAATGAGATCTGTGCTCGCTAAGAGACAGCTCTTTTAACTGAGAACCAGGACAACTATGTCCCAATCAGTAGAAGCAACATCGATCGGCCAAGAACCCCAGCAAGCTAAAACTAACTTGCTGGGGTTTTCTGCGTCAAAACTTGGCGACTTTTTTGAGCAGATAGGCGAAAAGCGCTTTCGCGCTACACAGATTATTAAGTGGATTCACCAGATGGGTGAGGTTGATCTCGATAAGATGACCAACCTCTCCAAAGACCTGCGCGAAAAACTTAAAGGCATAGCCGAAATCACCTTGCCAGAAGTGGTGAGCTGTCAGGACTCCACTGACGGTACCAGGAAGTGGCTGATTAAAGTGGATGGTGGCAGTTGCATCGAAATGGTTTATATCCCTGAACGCGAGCGTGGCACGCTCTGCGTATCATCCCAGATAGGCTGTGCTTTGGATTGCAGTTTCTGCGCTACCGGCAAGCAGGGCTTTAATCGCGATTTGACTGCCGCTGAGATTATTGGCCAACTGTGGATCGCCGCAGATTCGTTCGGTCAATTCGAGCACAAGGCGCCGCGCCGCGTCACCAATGTGGTAATGATGGGTATGGGCGAACCATTGATGAACTTCGACAATGTAGTCGATGCCATGAATATTATGCTCGAAGATAATGCCTACGGCCTCTCCAAGCGTCGCGTTACTCTGAGCACCGCTGGTGTGGTACCAGCGCTGGATAAGCTGGCGGATGTCTCCGATGTGTCTCTAGCCATTTCGCTACACGCCCCCAATGACGAACTTCGCAATGAACTGGTGCCGATTAATCGCAAATACAATCTCAAAGAATTTATTCGCAGCGCTGCCGACTATATCGACAAGATGCCGGATAATCGCCGCAAAGCCACGGTCGAATATACTCTGATGGATCAGGTTAATGACCGTACAGAGCACGCCAGAGAATTAGCGGAATTGCTTAAAGACTTGCCCTGTAAGATAAATCTGATTCCCTTTAACCCTTTCCCTGGCTCAGAGTACAGACGAGTCAGCAATAACCAGCTAAATCGGTTTAGGGACATTCTTGCCAGCGAGGGTTACACTGTGACCGTGAGAACTACCCGGGGCGACGATATAGCGGCCGCCTGTGGGCAGCTGGCCGGGGAGGTCAATGATCGTACCAAGCGACAAGAGCGCTACAGGCGCAAGCTTGACGAAGCGCAGCCGGTAAAAATTATCGACTGATAGCTAAGGGAAGTATGACTCAGAGGGATTCTGAACATGATTATAAAAAACGCTTTACTGATAATGGGTTTTGCAGCCCTTTTAACTGCCTGTGTATCAGCTGGTCCAGATAGAAAAGTAGCTGATCCTGATGCGCGTTTTGGACAGCATATTCAGTTGGCAATGAAATATATAGCAAGTAAAAACCGCGACCTGGCTAGGGTGCATCTGGACAAGGCTAAGCGCTTTGATTCAAGAGCCAACAGATCGCAGCTACACAATGGCTATGCATTGCTCTACCAGCTGGAGCAGGAGACAGAGCTTGCGGAAAAACACTTCCGAAGAGCTATCTCCAGTAAACAGCCCAGTAGCACAGCGCGCTATAACTTTGCGACGTTTTTGTATAATCAGGGGCGTTTTGAAGACGCCCTAAAACAGATGCAGCTGGTCAGTGAGGACCTTGGCTACGAGCGTCGCGCCCAGGCATTTTATATTCTGGGTCTGACACAGAATAAGCTTGGCCAAAGGGTTGCTGCGCTGGAGTCCTTTGAGAAATCCAGCCAACTAGAGCCAAGGTTTGCGCCGCCCTATTTAGCGGCCGCCGAGATATACTTTGCCCAGCAGAGGTTACCGACGGCCAAGCGCGCACTGGACCAGTATAGTGCTCTGGCTCAGTTAAGCGCCAAGAGTCTCTGGCTGTCTCTGCGTATAGAGCACAGCTTCGGTAATCGCGACGCAGTCGCCAGCCAGGGTCTAAAGTTGAAGAATTTATTTCCTTATTCCAATGAGAATTTGGAATACCAGAAATGGTTAAAGCAATAGCGAGAGTTAATAGTGTTTAGCGAAACGCCAATTATAAGACGCAAATCGCGACAGATAATGGTCGGCAATGTGCCCGTAGGAGGGGATGCTCCTATTTCTGTGCAGAGTATGACCAATACCAGCACTGCCGATGTTGCAGCCACCGTCGCGCAAATCAAGCGTATTCAGGCAGCTGGTGCAGACATAGTGCGTGTCTCTGTGCCCTCTCTGGAAGAGGCAGAGGCCTTTGGCCAGATTCGTAAACTGGTAGATATACCATTGGTTGCCGACATTCATTTTGACCACAATATCGCTCTCCGGGTTGCCGACCTAGGGGTCGACTGCCTGCGTATTAATCCGGGCAATATCACCCGCGAAGATCGCCTGCGAGAGGTGATCGCCAAAGCCAGGGATCTCAATATCCCGATCCGCATTGGGGTCAATGCAGGCTCTCTGGGCAAAGACTTACTGCGCAAATACAGCGAACCCACAGCAGAAGCCATGGTTGAATCCGCCATGCGCAATGTGGAATTACTAGACAAATACGATTTTCAGGACTTTAAAGTCAGCGTCAAGGCGTCGGATATTTTCATGGCAGTCGCTGCCTACAGAGATCTGGCTAAGCGTATTGAGCAGCCGCTGCACCTTGGTATTACCGAGGCCGGAGGTCTGCGGTCAGGCACAGTCAAATCCGCCATCGGCTTGGGTGCCTTGTTACTGGATGGAATTGGCGACACTGTGCGTATCTCGCTGGCCGCAGATCCCGCCGAGGAAGCTAAGGTAGCCTGGGATATGTTGCGCAGCTTGAGGCTGCGTAGCAAAGGTATAAACTTTATTGCTTGCCCAAGTTGTTCGCGACAGAATTTTGATGTGATTAAAACCGTCAATGAGTTGGAAACCCGTCTAGAAGATATTGATGTTCCCATGGATGTTTCCATTATAGGTTGCATAGTTAACGGCCCGGGCGAGGCAAAAGAGTCTGACTATGGTCTGACAGGCGGAACCCCAGCCAACTTAGTCTATGTAGATGGTGTGCCAGACCACAAGGTAGACAATGACAATCTGGTTGATAAATTAGAAGCCGAGATTCGAGCTAAAGCAGCGATCAAACAAAAGCAGTTGGCTCAAGATGCTGCCAACTTAATTGCTAAAGCCTAAATGAGATAGACAACCAGCTATGAAAATTCAATCCATCAGAGGCATGAATGACCTGCTCCCAGAACAGTCCGCTACCTGGCAGTATCTAGAGAAGATCGTCGCCGATGTGCTGAGTCGCTACAGCTACCGAGAAATTCGTTTTCCAATTCTCGAGCAGACTGAGTTGTTCAAGCGTGCAGTGGGTGAAGTTACCGATATAGTCGAAAAAGAAATGTACAGTTTTGAGGACCGCAACGGTGACAGTTTAAGCCTGCGCCCCGAGGGCACAGCCGGCTGTGTTCGCGCCTGTACTCAAAACGGTCTGTTACACAACCAGACCCAGCGGCTCTGGTATACAGGGCCCATGTTCCGCCATGAGCGTCCGCAAAAGGGGCGTCTGCGACAGTTCCATCAAATTGGTGTAGAAGCCTTTGGTCTAACAGGGCCAGATATAGATGCCGAACTGTTGTTGATTACCGCAAATCTGTGGAAAGCGCTAAAGATAGACCATGCGGTTAGCTTGCAGATTAATAGTCTGGGTACCTCTTCAGACCGCGCCCAGTATCGCGCAGCCCTAGTTGATTATTTAACTGCTCGCAAAAGCCAGCTCGATGAGGATAGCCAACGTCGCTTAGACAGCAACCCCATGCGTATCCTGGACAGCAAAAATCAGGACACACAGGCGCTACTCAATGATGCCCCGAAACTCGCGGACTATATAGATGACGAATCCCGTGAGCATTTTGAACAGCTCTGCGCCATGTTAGATGCCGCTAACATCAGTTATCAAATCAACCCGCGACTGGTGCGTGGCCTGGACTATTACAGCAAGACAGTATTCGAGTGGGTAACCAACCACCTGGGCGCACAGGGCACTGTCTGCGCCGGTGGACGCTACGACGGTCTGGTGGAGCAGCTCGGCGGAAAACCCTGTCCTGGTGTGGGTTTTGCAATGGGTGTGGAGAGACTGGTGTTGCTGCTTGACGAGCTGGCCGTTGTCCCCGATAGTATCGCTCAAACCGTAGATCTGTACCTGGTTGCCGTAGGCAATTTAGAGCTAGAGGCCCTCGTTTTGGCAGAAAATCTGCGCAGCCAGTGCCCAGGCATTAGACTAGAATGCCATTGCGGTGGCGGTAGTTTTAAGTCGCAAATGAAAAAAGCTGACAAGAGCGGCGCCAGTATTGCCTTGATACTGGGTGAAGATGAAGCGGCCTCAGGCACCATTGGAGTGAAATATCTACGAGAAGATATCGTCCAGCAGTCTGTTGCGCAGGACAGCCTGACCAAGCTAATAAATGACAGGTTTTGAGTTAGACATTTTTAACAATATTGAATAATTAGGGAATCATTGTGGCAGACCATCTATCCGAAGAAGAACAAATTGAAGCATTTAAACGCTGGTGGGCAGAGAACGGTCTGCAAATAGTTGCAGCGCTAGTATTGGTGGTTGGCGGTTATTTTGGCTGGCAGTACTGGGAGCAGGATCGTCAGGCTAAGGCGGAAGCTGCCTCCGATTTGTATATGGAGATGATTGACATACTCGCCAGCCAGACACCGGGCAAGCCACTGTCAATTGAAAAGCAGGTCGCCATTGGTAAAAAAGCTGACCAGCTTAAAACCGACTATAAAAATTCTGGCTACGCGCAATTGGCAGCTATGCTAAAAGCCAAGCTCTCGGTCGATGATCGCCAGCTCGATGGGGCCGCTAAGGAGCTCCAGTGGGTAATGGATAATGATCCCGCTGTTGAGACCGAGCGCCTGGTTCGACTGCGTCTCGCCAGAGTAGAAGCGGGGCGTGGCAATCTGGACACTGCTCTGGAAATGGTTCAGGGCATAGACGCAGCAGAAATGACTTCTGCCTATGAGGAGGCCAAAGGCGACTTTTATCTGCTGCAGGGCAATAGCGCGGCGGCCTACACTGCCTACCAGGCTGCCCTGGCGTCTAATCAGTCTCAGGATCAGATGATCAGCAATATTTTGCAGCTTAAAATCAGTCAGGTTGAGGCCGCTACGGTTGATATTGAAGAACCTCAGGACGATGCGCCTGAAAGCCCAGAGGTTATTAATTAATGGAACAGCTAAAGGTTCTAAGCAATATTCTGCTGTGTTCGGTTTTACTCTCGGGCTGTAGCCTATTTGAAGGTAGTGACGAAGACGCGGCGATTACTCCCGCAGAGCTGGTTGACTTTGATACCGAAGTCTCCGCTGTACGTCAGTGGTCAGCTAAAATCGGCGCGGCTACCAATGACTATTGGACCAGCCTAAAACCTGCAGCTAGCAGGGACAGCATATTTGCCTCAGACCATCAGGGCACAGTTACGGCATTGGATCTGGAGACTGGTAAATCGCGCTGGTCTACAGATTTAGAAACATCGGTATCAGGCGGTGTGGGTTATGGTGCCGGCCTGGTCATGTTGGGAACCATTGAAGGCGAAGTCTTTGCGCTAGATGCTAATGATGGCTCAGTGGTGTGGCGTTCACAGGTGAGTAGTGAAGTACTCTCTAGTCCAAAATCTAATGGCAGCGTGGTTGTAGTTCAGACCGTAGACAACAGAATGTTTGCCCTGGACGCCAAGACTGGCGAAGAACTTTGGCAGCATGATGGCGATGCGCCGATCCTTACAGTACGCGGTGTCAGTGAGGCAATTATCACCTCCACCATGGTGATCAGTGGTTTTGATTCAGGCAAGCTAATTGCCTTTAACCCTGAGAATGGTTCGCTGATCTGGGAGGTTCGTCTAGCCCTACCTAAGGGCCGTACCGAGTTAGAGCGTATGGTTGATATTGATGGCGTGCCTCTATTAGTGGGCGATGTTATTTACTCAGTGACCTATCAGGGTCGTCTGGGTGCGCTATCGCGTGGTACCGGGCGCAGCCTCTGGTTCCAGGACAGCTCATCACACTTTGCCCCAGCCCATAGCGGCGACAAAGTCTTTGTCACCGAAGCGGAGGGCACTGTAAGAGCCTTTAAAGCTGGTAGTGGCCAACCTCTATGGGCCAATGACAAACTGTTTTTGCGCCGAGCCACTGGGCCTGCAAAACTTGCCGGCACCATCGCTGTAGCCGATGCAGAGGGCTATCTGCACCTGCTTGATCCAACTGATGGACATTTTGTCGGCAGAACCCGAGTTGACAGCAGTGGGGTCAGTGCACCTCTGCTCAGTGTTGGTAACAGCCTGATTGTACAAAGCAATAATGGTTCAGTAAGCGCCTATAAGCTTCAGTAAACAGCTGCGAGTTGGAAGAGGCTCCCCTGTTCTAGGAGCCTCCCCTGCTCTAGGAGCCTGTATGGTTCTAAAGCTGTGGAACGCTTAGAAACTTGGCGGTGAACAGGCGCTGATCAACTCACAGGGTTCTCGGCCAAGGTTTTTGAACTGATGGGGTGTAGAGCTTTTAAAGTAATAGGCATCACCCGCTTTTAGAATTTTCTTCTGGTCACCCACCTGTACCTCTAGGGCACCGCTCAGAATTATTCCGCACTCTTCCCCTTCATGAATTATTTGGTGTTTTCCTGTATGGGCCCCGGGCTGATAACACTCTTTCATCATCTGGATCGATTTATTGTGCAAATGATTGCCTACCTGCAGGTAGGACACGCCCCCGTCACCCAACTGCAACAGACTGTCAGCTGAAAAAAACACCTGCTCACTAAAGTTGTGATTATCGGCAAAAAAATCACCCAGACTAATCGGTATACCCCCCAAAACTTTTTTAAGCATACCCACAGTAGGGTTTAGAGCACCGGACTCTATTTGAGATATTGTCGCGTTGGCTACCCCGGAGGCCCTAGCCAGCTGGCGCTGCGAAAGACCTATTTTACTGCGAATCTGCTTGAGACGTGCGCCGGTTTCACTGTCCATGATAATTATCCTAGGCTGTTAAAACTGTTTAGTATAATAAACGCAATAAACATAAAATCACTATAAATCAGGCAGTTAATAATTTACACCTAACTGCTTGTTTAACATGCTACTAAGGTTTTAAAGTGCGCATGACTTTTAAAAACAGATAACGAGCTCAATCATGAATAATCAGCCATCAGCCGAGTCTATGGATGCCTATTGGATGCCGTTTACGGCAAACCGTGACTTTAAGCAGTCACCGCGTCTAATTGCTTCAGCAAAAGGGCATTACTACATTAGCAACGACGGCCGAAAAATATATGATGGTTTCTCAGGCTTATGGACCTCTGGCATTGGACACTGCCATCCAAAGATTGTCGAAGCCGTGCAAAATCAGGTAGCGACACTTGACCTCTGTATGGGTTTTCAGCTCGGTCATGACAGTGCCTTCGAGTTGGCCAACAAACTCACTCATTTAGCGCCGGAGGGTTTGGACCATGCATTTTTTACCAACTCTGGTTCAGAGTCTGTAGATACAGCGCTCAAAATTGCACTGGGTTATCACCGCGCTCGCGGTGACGCAGGGCGCACAAGGCTAATTGGCCGTCAGCGTGGCTATCATGGTGTTAATTTTGGAGGCATTTCAGTGGGCGGCATTGGCCCCAATCGCAAAATGTTTAGCGCCAATCTCATCAATGGGGTCGATCATATTTTCCATACTCATAGTCTCGAGCATGCAGCCTTCAGCCATGGACAGCCAAAGTGGGGCGCCCACCTAGCCGACGAGCTAGAGCAGTTGGTGGCACTGCATGATGCGAGCACCATAGCAGCGGTTATTGTAGAGCCAGTCGCAGGATCAACAGGGATTCTTCCCCCACCTGTAGGCTATCTTGAACGTCTCAGAGAAATCTGCACCAAGCACGGCATACTATTAATTTTTGATGAGGTTATCACTGCCTTTGGGCGGATAGGTGCACCTTTTGCAGCCGAACGTTTTGGTGTGACGCCAGATCTGATTACCTGTGCCAAAGGTCTCACGAATGGGGTGATTCCTATGGGTGCGGTATTGGTGAGCGATACGATTTATCAAGCTTTTATGCAGGGCCCAGAGCAGAGTATTGAGCTTTTTCATGGTTACACCTACTCTGGTCATCCGGTAGCCGCCGCTGCTGGTCTGGCAACATTGCAGGTCTATAGAGAGGAGGGCAGCTTTGAGCAGGCTCGAGAGCTAGAAACCCTCTTTGCTGAAGCTATCCATCAGTTCGACGACCATCCCATGGTAATTGACGTTCGCAATCTAGGCCTCATGGGCGCGATTGAACTAGCCCCCAGAGATGGCGCCCCTGGTGCCCGTGGCTTGGACGTTCACAAGCAGTGTTTCTGGGAAGAAGATCTGGTGATTCGCAACGGTATGGATACATTGCAGTTTTCACCCTTTCTAAATTCTAGGCCCGAGGATATTCAGCAGATGTTTGCAGCTGTGAAGCGTGTGCTGGATAAAACCACCTAATCAAAATAATCTTCCTAGTGTTAAGCACTGCAAACTAAAGTAGAATGCCGCACTTGAAACCTGCGGCATTTTTTATTCCATGATTCCTGTTATCGCCCTTGTGGGGCGCCCTAATGTTGGCAAGTCCACATTGTTCAATCGACTCACCCGAAGCCGAGACGCACTGGTGGCCAACTATTCTGGTCTTACGCGCGATCGCAAATATGGCGATGGCGAGATGTATAACCGCCGCTTTATGGTCATCGACACCGGTGGTATTAGTGGTGAGGAAGAGGGAATTGATCTGGGCATGGCCGAGCAGTCGCTGCTGGCTATGGACGAAGCAGATATCGTGCTATTTATCGTCGACTGCCGGTCGGGCATTATCGCTGCCGACTACATGATTGCCGAAAAGCTGCGTCAGAAAAACCGCAAGGTCTATCTGGTAGCCAATAAGATTGATGGACTGGATCCTGCAGAGGCACTGGCAGATTTTTATCAGCTGGGCTTCTCGGGGATGTTTCCCACTACTGCTACCCATGGTCGTGGTGTGCGCTCCATGATGGAAGAATTGTTGGAGCCATTTCCAGAATATGTAGAGCCCGACAACAGCGGGTTAAACAGTATTAAAATCGCAGTGGTAGGGCGGCCCAATGTGGGCAAGTCAACACTGGTTAATCGGCTACTGGGTGAAGAGCGAGTGGTTGTTTACGACGAAGCTGGCACAACCAGAGACAGTGTGTATATCGACTACGAACGCCATGGTCAGGAATATACATTGATCGACACGGCCGGTGTGCGCAAGCGTAAAAATATAAAGCTGGCTATCGAAAAATTCTCCATAGTTAAAACCCTTCAGGCCATTGATGACGCCAATGTGGTCATACTGCTGGTGGATGCTCAGGAGGGTTTGGTGGAGCAGGATCTGCACCTAATGGGTTCAGTGATTGATGCGGGCCGCGGACTTGTAGTGGGTATCAATAAGTGGGACGGCCTTGACCCAGAAAGACGCGAGAAAATTAAGGCGGATATAAAACGTCGTCTGCGTTTTGCAGAATTTGCCGATGTGCATTTTATCTCTGCCCTGCATGGTACCGGGGTGGGTAATCTCTACGATAGTATTCAGGCGGCTTATCGAGCGGCGACAGATGCGCTGAGTACGACAAGGCTCACCAAGGTTCTTGAGGGAGCCGTGGAAGAGCATCAGCCACCTATGGTGCATGGTCGACGTATTAAACTGCGCTATGCCCATGCCGGCGGACGCAATCCTCCTGTGATAATTATTCACGGTAACCAGACTGAATCTGTTCCGGCTCAATACACTAGATATCTAGAAAAGATATTCCGTCGAGAGTTAGGGCTTCAGGGTACGCCGGTAAGGGTCGAATATCGCACTGGCAATAACCCCTATAAAACCAAAGCGGTTTCCGCAAAGGACAAGCAGGCCGTCAAGCGCAAAAAAGTGGTTAAGTACAGCAAGCGCAATGAGCCTGGGGCAAAAAAACGCTGATATTTCAGTGTAAACGGTTTCAGCCCCAGCGGGCAGTTGCTCTAAATATGAGTCAGCGGCATCTCAGTCCGCTGCACTACCTGTCTGAGTACGAAGCTGGTTCTAATGCTGTTAACGCCGGCGATCTGATTGAGCTTATCGAGTAAGAACCTTTGGTAGTAGTCCATATCTGGCATCACCACTTTCAATAGATAGTCGGTATCGCTGCCGGTAATCAATGAGCATTCTACAACTTCAGGCCAGCTGCTGACCTTACTATCAAAGTTGGCTAGGCGGTCTGGGCTCTGGTGATCCAAACTCACAGAAATATAGATACTAATCGGCAGGCCAAGCTTTTTTTGGTCCAACACGGTGATCTGGCGGCTAATAATGCCGCTCTCCTGAAGCAACTTAACACGTCGCGCACAGGGCGATGGGGAGAGACCAACTCGTTCGGCTAATTCTAGATTGCTAATACTGCCGTCCGCCTGAATTTCTTCGAGAATGCGTCGGTCCAACCGATCTAGTTTGTAAATTGGCATAGTTAGCTCATAAAAATATAATTATTAGTGAATATAGCCATTAATAAGCTTTTCAGCAAATATAAAAGGGAGAATTACCTAAAATAATGGCGTTATGCTAGCTCTACTAGTCCGTGATTTTTAGGTGGAGTTATGCCCAGCAACCAAGACAAAAAGCTCTCATTTGCCACGCGTTCTGTACATGCCGGCTATAACAGCGCAGACCATGAGGGTGCACTTAATCCGCCCGTCTACATGACCTCCACCTTTACCTTCGACAATGTAGCTCAGGGTGCTGGGCGATTTGCCGGTGAAGAGCCAGGGCATTTTTATAGTCGTGTCTCCAACCCAACTCAAGAAGTGCTCGAGACACGCCTAGCCGACCTAGAAGAGGGCGAGGCCGCTCTGGCAACAGCCTCTGGTATGGGTGCCATTACAGCGACGCTGTGGACCATTGTGGCGCCTGGGGATCAGATTTTGGTGGACAAAACGCTCTACGGCTGCACCTTTTCCTTTTTGGAACATGGCTTGAAGAAATTTGGCGTGGACATCTGCTACGCCGATTTTACTGATCATCATGACATCCAAGCCAAGCTCTCGGATAAAACCCGCGTGCTGTACTTTGAAACACCAGTTAACCCCAATATGCGGGTGATAGATATTTCCGCTGTTTGCCGCATAGCTAAAGATTTTAATAGCCAGATCAAAGTGATGGTGGACAACACATACTGCACACCTGCGTTGCAGAGACCAATCTGTCTAGGTGCAGATATAGTGGTCCACTCCGCAACTAAATATCTGGGTGGCCACGGCGATCTAATCGCCGGTGCAGTAATAGCTGATGCTGAGACTATTCAGCAGATTAGACTTTTCGGTCTCAAAGATATGACCGGTGCAGTGATCGCACCCATGACAGCGTTTTTGATTTTGCGAGGGATTAAAACTCTACAGTTGCGCATGGAGCGTCACTGTCAGAATGCTCAGGCGATTGCCGAGATGCTCGAACAACATCCGGCTGTAGATCGCGTGTTTTTTCCCGGTTTGAAAACAGACCCCGGTTATCAGGTTGCCAGCCAACAGATGGACGATTTTGGCGGCATGATTGCCTTGGAACTGAAGGGTGGTTTCGAGGCTGGGGTGCGGATGCTAAACCGACTTAAGTTAGCCAAATTAGCGGTTAGCCTAGGTGATGCTGAGACATTGATTCAGCACCCTGCCAGCATGACTCATTCCACCTATACAGTGGAACAGCGAGCCGAGCATGGCATAACCGAAGGCCTGGTAAGAATTTCAGCTGGGCTGGAATCCGCGGAGGATATTATTGCTGATCTAGAGCAGGCGTTGGCGGGTTAGATCTGCTCCTTGAGAGTATTTTTATAGGCTCGAATCTGTAGTCTCAGTCACTGAGAAAAAGATTTCACCATCAGCAAGCTGGCTTTTCAGATTATCACCCGCAGACACAGCCGCCACTGAGTTGATCACCGCATTGTTTTTATCGCGAATAATGCTGTATCCCCGACCCAGAGTTTTAAGAGGGCTAACTGTATCCAGTAGATGCATGGCCTGATCAGTCTTCAGTTGTTTACGTTCGATCTGTCGGCTCACCGCTCGCATCATCTGTCTGATGGTCTGGTTGACCTGTTTTTGGCGCTGACCAATACCCTGTCTGGGACTTTCGGCGACTAACTGATTTTGCAGGCTCTCCATATGCGCCCGCTGTTGCTGAAGCAGATTTTTAATCACCCGCTCAAGCCTGATGCGCAGGTGATTTAGGTGCTTAGACTGCTCCTGAAGCTTTCTGCCTGGGTGCTGGAGGCGTTTTTGTAGGTAGTCAGTGCGCTGCTCTAACTGGCGAATTTTTCTGCCTAGGGCTTCTTTTAGAAGTATTTCAAGGCCAGTAAACTGATTGAACATTTCTTCGCCATCGGGGCTAAGTAGCTCTGCTGCCGCCGATGGTGTGGGTGCGCGCAGGTCTGCCACAAAGTCGGCAATAGTAAAGTCTACTTCATGGCCTACGGCACTCACGATGGGGATGTTGCTGGCAAAAATAGCCCGCGCGACGATTTCTTCATTAAAGGGCCAGAGGTCCTCCAGAGAACCGCCACCGCGGCCGACAATCAATGCATCGCACAGTCCCTGATGGTTGGCATTGGCGATGGCTTCCACTATCTGTGGTGCGGCAGCCGCACCCTGAACCGCGGTCGGGAAGATGCTGACTTTGATGGCTGGGAAACGGCGATTTAACACCGATAATATATCCCTTACAGCAGCGCCTGTCGCCGAGGTAATTACCCCAATATGGCTTACCGAGTTGGGCATTGGCTTTTTATGCTCTGTATCAAACAGACCCTCTGCACTGAGCTTCTGTTTTAGCTGGTCAAACTGACGCTGTAAAGCGCCAAAACCTGCCTCTTCCATATGTTCAATAATCAGTTGATATTCGCCGCGGCCCTCAAAGAGGCCGGCCCGACAGCGTACCAGCACCTGTGTGCCATTGGACGGTTGAAAGCGAACGCGCTGGTTGACATTGCGAAACATAGCGCAGCGCACCTGCGCCTGATCATCCTTTAAAGTGAGGTACCAGTGCCCGGAGCCAGGGCGAGCAAAGTTTGAAATCTCACCCTCCACCCAAAGCATTGGCAGTTGAGTTTCGAGCATGTGGCGTACGCTGCGATTAAGCTGGCTAACGCTAAAAATTTGTCTGTCGGTAGGGTCGTTTGGCATAACAACATTGTAGAGAACTGCTGAGCCTTAAGTCACTGTTTTCGCGTATAAAAGCTGGTAAATATTTGTTTACCTTATTATGGGCGCTGATTTATAATACAGCGCTTACTTTTTAAAACCTCACAGAGGTAAGCGTCCCTTATGTTACGCATTTCCCATGAAGCTTTAACCTTCGATGATGTACTGTTGGTGCCAGGGTATTCTGACGTCACCGCAAAAGATGTATCAACGCATTCCCAGCTTACTCGCGACATTACCATGAATATTCCTCTGGTTTCAGCGGCCATGGATACTGTTACCGAGGCCCGTCTGGCGATTGCAATCGCCGCTGAAGGCGGTGTGGGTATTATCCACAAGAGCATGACTATTGAGCAGCAGGCCAGAGAAGTGCGCCTTGTTAAGAAGTATGAATCGGGTGTGGTTAAAGACCCTCATACCATTGACTCCTCAGCTACCCTTAAAGATCTTCAAGATTTGACCGAGTCTGCCAATATTTCCGGATTACCTGTTCTTGAAAACGGTAATCTAATTGGTATTGTCACTCGCCGCGACGTGCGCTTTGCGACTGATATGGATGCATTAGTGACGTCGGTGATGACCCCTAAGAAAGATCTGGTAACGGTAAAAGAGGGCGCAGACCCAGATGCGGTGCGCGCCCTACTGCATGAGCACAGAATTGAAAAAGTATTGGTGGTCAACGACGACTTTGAACTCAAAGGTCTGATTACGGTTACTGATATTGATAAGGCCGAACAGCATCCCAATGCCTGTAAAGACGATCAGGGTCGACTGCGTGTCGGCGCCTCGGTTGGTGTGGGCGAGGGTACAGACGAGCGCGTTGCTGCGCTAGTCAATGCCGGTGTCGACGTTCTGGTCGTGGATACGGCGCACGGCCATTCCAAAAACGTTTTAGAGCGCGTTAAGTGGATTAAAAAACACTACCCAGAAGTCCAGGTCATTGGTGGTAATGTGGCCACTGGTGCCGGTGCCAAGGCACTGGCCGATGCTGGTGCTGATGGTGTTAAAGTGGGTATTGGCCCTGGTTCTATCTGCACCACAAGAATTGTTACCGGTATAGGTGTTCCGCAGATTACTGCGATCGCCGATGCTGTGGCAGCTCTCGAAGGCACCGGTGTTCCAGTGATTGCCGACGGCGGTATCCGCTACTCTGGTGATATGTCAAAGGCAATTGTCGCGGGCGCCAGTGCAGTGATGATGGGTTCAATGCTGGCGGGTACCGAAGAGGCTCCCGGCGAAATCGAAATCTATCAGGGCCGCTCCTACAAGTCCTATCGTGGCATGGGTTCTCTTGGCGCCATGGCGCGCAATCAGGGATCCAGTGACCGCTATTTCCAAGATGCCAATGCTGGTGCTGAAAAGCTGGTACCTGAGGGTATTGAAGGGCGAGTTCCTTACAAAGGGCCAGTCTCTGCCATTATCCATCAGATGATGGGTGGCCTGCGCTCAGCGATGGGCTACACCGGGTGCAGCACTATGGAGCAAATGCGCACCCAGCCAGAGTTTGTGCGAGTGACCTCCGCCGGCACCAGCGAGAGCCATGTGCACGATGTGCAGATTACTAAGGAAGCACCAAATTATCCGGCCGGTGGTCGATAAGCTGTTGCTGTTGTTATGTATAAAAAAGGGCTGCGTTCAATAGATATCGCAGCCTTTCTTTTTTAGGGTTAATAAATGTCAGATCTACATTCGCAAAAAATTCTTATTCTCGATTTTGGGTCCCAGTACACCCAGCTGATTGCTCGCCGTGTGCGTGAGATCGGCGTGTTTTCTGAGATTCGTGCCTGGGATATTACAGAAGAAGAAATTCGCGAATTTAACCCCAGAGGAATTATTCTCTCTGGTGGCCCAGAGTCAGTCACCGATGGAGCTGATGCACCGCGCGCGCCGGACTCTGTCTTTACAATGGGTCTACCAGTGTTGGGTATCTGCTATGGTATGCAAACCATGGCCGGCCAGCTAGGTGGCAGTGTTGCTACCTCTGATGTGCGCGAGTTTGGTTATGCGCAGGTTAAGGTCGAAGCCGAGTCCAGCCTTTTGCAGGACATTAAAGACCATGTTGGCCACTGCGGTGAGTCCCTGTTGGATGTGTGGATGAGTCATGGAGACAAGGTTGTTGCCATGCCCGAGGGCTTTTCCCTGATGGCCTCCACCCCGTCTTGTCCGATCGCGGGAATGGT
>JABJEX010000061.1 GCA_018663035.1 Porticoccaceae bacterium | reverse complement strand
CTGGGGTTTAAGCAGCTAGTGCGTAGTTGTCGTCGTTGGCAACTAATAGTTTGCGACTTTGGATTAACGAGATTGGTCACCATCTCGGCATGCACCGGAGGTTTTGTAACCGTCGTCGAATCCAAAACGCCCCCAGAGGACGCGGAGTCTAACACAGTACGGGGCAACTGGAACTGACTTTAATCAAAACAATTTAACCATCGAATTTGCGTGGCGAATACCCTAGAATCGTCGGCTAATAAAAATAACCATAGGAATGCAGCAATGCAAAGAGGTGAGTTTTCTTCTCGGTTGGCATTTATCTTTGCCGCCTCAGGGTCTGCCGTGGGGCTGGGCAATATCTGGGGGTTCCCCACTAATGCTGCCGAGAACGGTGGTGCTGCGTTTTTGATAATGTACCTTGTTTTAGCCTTTTTACTGGCCTACCCAGCAATGATGGCGGAGCTGATTATTGGCCGTCACACAAGATCCAATATGGTTGGGGCGCTGCAATCTATTTCGACCGGCGCAGTGGCCAAGAGCTTTGGCAGACTAACGGGTATTGGCGGCATGCTCACCGCCGCGCTCATTCTCAGTTTTTACAGTATTGTGGCAGGCTGGATGCTGGCGTTTATGCTAGAACCTCTGTCATTGATTATTGGCTTTGAGTCTGCCGGAAACTGGCTGACGGCCGACAGTCTGGAGCGCAATATTAGCTTTGCTGCCCTGTTTATCCTGCTGACGGTACTAATTATCAGCGTAGGTGTTGAGGCTGGTATTGAGAAATGGTCTAGCCGTCTGATGCCGTCTTTGTTCGTGTTGATGTTTGCGCTTATTTTTTATGTGCTCACTCAGGACGGCGCCATGGAAGGTCTGAGACATTACCTGGTGCCGGACTTTTCTCAAATCACTGACCCCAATCTGATTGTCAGCGCCATGGGGCAGGCATTTTTCTCTATGTCGCTGGGTGTGGGCACCATGCTGGTGTACGGCTCTTATATTCGCGCCGATGAAAATCTTCCAACAGTGGGCGCGTTAGTGACATTAACAGATACTTCTGTTGCCTTTTTGGCCGGCCTATTGGTACTGCCGGCAATTTTTGTGGCACAGAATCTTGGTGTCACCATCTATGCGGACAATGGTTCTCTAATTGCTGGCCCAGATCTTATATTCAAGGTTTTACCAGCACTGTTCTCTGGCATGGGCTCAACAGGGCTGCTGGTTGGGCTGGCATTCTTCGTGCTGATGTCGATCGCGGCACTGACCTCGTCCATCTCTATGCTGGAAGTGCCGGTGTCTTATGCGGTGGAGACTCATCAGGTTGATCGCAACAGAGCCACTTGGCTGGTTGGGGCCAGTGTATTTGCGATTAGCACGCTTATCTGCCTTAACTTTGACTCGATGTTTGGCTTTGTTATCACTCTAACTACTGAGCGGGCGCAGCCATTATTGAGCATGGTGCTATGTATCTATGCGGGCTGGGTTTTTTATCGCAACAGTATTCTTGAGGAAGTTAAGCTTGGTAACCCGGATGTCGAACAGGGGCTATTTTGGAAGATCTGGCCACTGTATGTGAAGTTTTTCTGTCCGGCACTGATTCTGCTGACCTTTGCTCAGGGTCTGTAAACCCAGAGTAATCTTACAGCTGCATTTGGGCTTCGCTACAACAGCCTGCTGTTTTTAGAAAACTGGCTGCGCAGGAACTCCATCTGATCACCTAGAATGCGATGGCTATTAAGCAGCGCAAGATACTCTGCATTATTAGGTTTAAATGGGAGCGCCACTAACTGCATATTGGCCTCCTCAGGGGTGCGATTAGCTTTGTGTTGATTACATCTTTTACAGGCAGCTACTACATTTTCCCAGCGATCTTGGCCGCCCCTCGATGTGGGATGAATATGGTCCCTGGTAAGCTTGCTGCCAGCAAAGTGGCGAGCGCAGTACATGCAGATGTTGGCGTCACGAGCAAACAGGGTGGGATTACTTAAGGGGTAATTTGAACGTGGCCGCGCCAGCTGGTCGCCGCCACAGGCGATAATGCTTGGCACCTCAATAACTGATCTCTGTCCACTGGCCCTAGAATGCCCTCCTCGCACCCTGCACACCAGATCACCCATTGTCCAGGACACTAGGTCTCGAGCATAGAGACAGACCGCCTCTTCCCAGCTAAGCCAGTCAATCGGCTGTCCCGCTAAATTAAGTCTAAGTATTCTTGTTTGCACCTAATACTCTCCTCTATTAACAAAAAAGCCCTATTGCGGTTAACAACAGGGCTCTAGAAATACTATTAAAGGGTTTGTTACAGGGGGAATAAAATCTCGCCCGGCCATTGAGGCCTTGCGTAAAACTGAAGCATTTGTAAGTTCGAGGTTCTGATTTCTGAAGACGTATTCTCCTAAATCACGTGCTTTTATTTTGAACAGCCAATGGGTCTCTGTCAAACCTAGGCCTATAGATATAAGACCAATAAGAACCCAAATAACTCAATCCTATAGGCAAATTAGTCCCGCGTCCGTCTTGGGCGCTTCAGAGCATTATTAGATGGTTATTAAGCCTCATGACAATTGACCCACATGACTATGTTGGTTAGTGTGTTGCTGTTAATTTCAGTCTTTTTACAGCGAGTTTTAATTGTGACTAAAGAAAAAAAAGCCATGGACTTTGAAAAGCAGTTAGAGAGCCTTGAGTCTCTGGTGGAAGCACTAGAAACTGGCAATCTCAGCCTCGAAGATTCTTTGAAGTCTTTTGAGCAGGGCATCAAAGTAGCCAGAGAATGTCAGGCAGCGCTCAAACAGGCTGAACAAAAAGTTGAGCTACTCACTCGTCAAGGTGATGAGTTACTTAGCGAACCCTTTGAATCTGCCGAATAAGGGCTCTGCATGACCCATGATCTGCCCGCACTACTGGAAAAATACCGCACAGAGGTTGATGCTCAACTAGAGCAGAGCTTACCTGTGGCCGAAGGGCCGGCAGCGCCACTCTTTGCTGCCATGCGGTACTCGGTGCTTAATGGCGGCAAGCGTATTCGTCCTGCTCTGTGTTTTGCCGCTGCTGATGCGCTTGGAGGCCATAATCAAAATACGGCCAAGGTTGCCGCAGCGCTGGAGATGATCCATGCCTATTCATTGATTCATGACGATCTGCCTGCAATGGATGATGACAATCTGCGCCGCGGCAAGCCTACCTGTCATATACAGTTTGATGAGGCTACCGCTATTCTTGCCGGGGATGGCTTACAGTCTCTTGCCTTTCAGCAGCTGACCGAACTTGAGGGTCTATCCGCAGATACTGTGGTTAAGCTAGTAGCCATGCTGGCCAGCTTAGGTGGGTGCAATGGCATGGTCGCTGGACAGGCAATCGATCTGGCCGCGACTGGGCAGCTTTTGAATATTGAGCAGCTTAAAAATATGCACACGCACAAAACTGGCGCCCTTATAGAGGCCAGCGTACTTATGGGCGCCATGGCGACCGGGAATGCAACTCAGCAGCAGCTGGGGGCGCTGAAAACCTACGCTCAGGCCATTGGCTTAGCCTTTCAAATCCAAGATGATATTTTGGATGTAGAAAGCTCTACCGAGCAGTTGGGCAAGCAGCAGGGCTCAGATATAGCCAACCACAAGTCGACCTATACGTCTATTCTTGGTCTGGAGCAGGCCCGTAGTCAGGCCGCAGAGCTGCACCAAAAGAGCCTCGACAGCCTGGCTGTTTTTGCTGAGCAGGCAGACCCGTTGCGAGGCATAGCGCGGTTTATTGTTAACCGAGCTTATTAACAGATTTAATTGGTGTAAAATTTCCACCCAGCATAAGATAAAACCATCATGGCAAAGACATTTACGGATATCCCACTCAGCCGACCTGATACGCCGCTATTAGACCGTATCAATTCGCCGGCAGACCTGCGTCAATTGAATGACGAAGAGCTACTGACTGTCACTGATGAGCTGCGGGCTTTTATGCTCTATTGCGTAGGTAAAACAGGTGGCCACTTTGGCGCTGGTTTGGGGGTTACTGAGTTAACTGTAGCCCTGCACTATGTATTCAATACGCCCCAGGATCGCCTGGTCTGGGATGTGGGCCATCAGACCTATCCCCATAAAATTTTAACGGGCCGCCGCGAGCAAATGCTGAGCATGCGTCAAAAAGACGGTCTTTCAGGTTTTCCTAAACGCACCGAGAGTGAGTACGACACCTTTGGCGTAGGCCATTCAAGCACCTCAATTAGCGCGGCCCTAGGCATGGCGATGGCATCGACACAGATGGGCGAAGAGCGCCGCACTGTAGCTATTATGGGCGATGGCGCAATGACCGCAGGTATGGCTTTTGAAGCTATCAACCACGCGGCCCATGTGGATAAGAATCTGCTGGTTGTACTCAACGACAATCAGATGTCTATCTCTCGAAACTCTGGTGGTCTCTCAACCTATTTTGCCAAGCTCTGGTCGAGTAAGTTTTATACCAATCTTCGGGAGAGCGGTAAAAAGGCTCTGCGCTCTATGCCTCAGGCAAAGAATTTTGTTCGCCGCACTGAAGAATACATGAAGAGCATGGTCTCGCCAGCGACTATTTTCGAAGAACTAGGCTTTTATTACATCGGGCTGATTGATGGCCATGACCTGCCCATGCTGGTGGAGATTCTCAATAAACTAAAAAACATTGATGGCCCAGTACTACTGCATATTATTACTCACAAGGGTAAGGGCTTTGAGCCCGCTGAGAATGATCCTGTGGGTTACCACGCCCTAAATAAGATTGAACCCAAACCTGCGGTACAGCCAGCCGTTGCGCAACCTGCAGTGGTTAAACCAGCTAAGCCTAAATATCAAAAAGTGTTTGGCGACTGGCTGTGCGATATGGCGGAGAAAGATCCCCGGCTGGTAGGCATTACGCCAGCTATGGGTGAGGGCTCTGGTATGGCAGAATTTGCCGAGCGATTCCCCGATCGCTACGAGGATGTCGCCATTGCCGAGCAGCACGCTGTTACCCTTGCTGCCGGCATGGCCTGCGAAGGTGCCAAGCCAGTGGTTGCCATCTATTCGACCTTTTTACAGCGTGGCTATGATCAGTTAATTCATGACGTTGCCCTGCAAAACCTCGATGTATTGTTTGCCATGGATCGTGCGGGACTGGTCGGCGAAGACGGTGCCACTCATGCTGGCGCCTACGACATAAGCTTTTTGCGCTGCGTTCCCAATATGCTGGTGATGACACCATCGGATGAAAATGAAACCAGACAACTCCTCTATACAGGCTTTGTTCATCAGGGGCCTGCAGCGGTGCGCTACCCTAGAGGCACTGGGCCCGGTGCGATAATCGAAAAAACTATGACCGCTCTGCCCGTGGGCCAAGGTGTCGTGCGGCGCACAGGCAATCAGCTAGCCATTTTAAATTTTGGTACTACCTTGGCTGCGGCCTTAGAAGCTGCTGAGCAACTCAATGCTACGGTTGCTGATATGCGATTCGTAAAACCCATAGACCAACAGCTAATTCGCGAGTTGGCGGCTGAGCACCAGTTGCTAGTCACGGTTGAGGAGAACAGCGTAGCCGGTGGCGCTGGCGCTGCTGTCAGCGAGTTTCTCGCCGAAGAGGGCATAGTGATGCCAGTGCTGCATATAGGCCTGCCGGATCGATTTGTCGACCATGCTTCTCACAGCGAGCAGCTGCAGGATGTCGGTCTCGACAGCGCAGGAATTTTGCGGCGTATCGAACAGCGACTGGACATTCTACAGCTGCCCACAAAGGCGGCTCAATAAATATTCCAAGAGGTCTGACAATGAAATTCTATGACTGCAAAACAGCACCAAGCCCGCGGCGAGTGAGAATATTTCTAGCCGAAAAAGGGGTGGAAATAGACAGTGTTCAAGTTGATCTGGCGAAGGGCGAGCAGTTCTCTGATGCCTTTATGAAGATTAGCCCTCTTGCCGAGGTTCCTCTACTAGTGTTGGATGATGGCACCGTACTCAGCCAGGTCAATGCGATCTGTCGTTATCTGGAGGAGGTGTTTCCTGAGAATCCACTCTGTGGCCGCACCCCTGTAGAGCGAGCGCAGGTGGATGCTTTTAATGGGTTATTACAGATGAATGGCTTTATGGCAGGTGCTGAAGCTTTTCGTAATGCCACAC
Organism: Porticoccaceae bacterium; assembly: GCA_018663035.1. GTDB lineage: Bacteria > Pseudomonadota > Gammaproteobacteria > Pseudomonadales > Porticoccaceae > HTCC2207. Next base: position 46,076 of record JABJEX010000061.1, on the reverse strand, counting down.
CCGGTTTTAAGAATCGCGCCATGCCAGGGCCACACAACTACAGTCAGATTCCAGAATTAGCCGAGCGAGGCCTACTTAGATTGGATAATTTATTCGCTGATCTGGATGCCCATTTTGCTGATAACCAGTTTTTTATGGGTGACTACTATTCTATGGCTGATATTTCTGGCCTGACCATTGTTGATTTTGCCAAATGGGTGAAGAAGTTTATTCCTGAGAACTGCGTTCACTTACAGCGCTGGTACGATCAGGTGAATGATCGCCCCAGCGCGAAAGCTTAGTCTTTGCAACCCGATTAGGGCGCTGCCTGCTCAAGGGTAAAGCCCTTGGCAGCAGCTGTCACCTGCTGCCCGTCACTGTAGGTTACCGTGATGGGCTGGTCGGAGAAGTTATAAACCACGTACGTCCTTCCACCATTGACAGCATCAAAGGCTAATGCCCCTGGGTAGTCCGCTGTCAACTCACCTGTACCAGTTTTCAGATGACCCAATTTGCTAAAGGTATGCAACCAGTGATAGGTGTGCGCCTTTGACTCTCCAGCCTCAGCAGCATAGTTGCTGCCAACGCTGTTGTAGTCAGTCAGTGCGGCATCGGCGTCAGTCATGGCCCAGAGGTTCCACCACAGATCTGTCCACTCATCAGTACCTAAGCCAGAGGGCTTACCATTGGATGACTCAGTCATACCCAAGCTGACATAGTCTTGCATATAGTCAGCATATTGACCCACATACAGAATAAGCGGGCTGGAAGGCAGCCCTTGGATACCCAGAATGTGGGCATATTTGGGGCTGAACCAGGTGGAGAAATCCGCACCGCTGCCCCAGATAATTGAGGTGGTAATTTTATCGTAGCCCGCTGGGAAGTTGTTGTAGTCGGCTCCCAGATTGTTGTAACCATCGATATTGTTCCAGTACTGCCAGAACGCTGCCGAGGTTGAGGCATGCATATACATTCCTTTAGCAACCAGATCATCCTGTCCGGTAGCAAGCCCATAGAGCACTATTGCACCATAGGCATTTGCCGCTTCAGAGGTAGACTCGTTGTTGTTACCCTGAACCGCGTCACCTTTACCGTCGGCCCAAGAGAAGCCGTTGGCTGGATCAAAGTTGCGCATTTTAGGGAACATTTCTTCGCTGTCATCACCTGCATAGTCGCGGATCAATAGCTCGATCATGGGACCATACTGATCGGCACCACACCAGGCCACATCAACTCGACAGATCTCTGCTGCAGCTCTGACGAAGTAGCCGTAGTGGAAATGGTGATCAGCCATTCGCTGATGCGAACCATAGGCTTCTTCAATTCCAAACAGCGCGTCCCAGTTTTCGTCATAAACGAAGTATTTATTGATATCTAGGTTGCCATCGGTCTCTGCCGTAAACCAGTCAGCCAGTTCAACCTTGAGCCAATCAATCAATACGCCAGCTTCGGTGTCCATACCAATAGACTGAGCCAGAGCCGCTGTTTCGGCGACCTTGCCGTAGGCCTTGCCCGACCAGTATGTATCTGTCGCGTTAATCCAAGACGACTCGCCCGCATTGACGAAGGAGCTAACCAGAGATTCCAGGGTATTTTGATCGTAGGAATCAGCGATAGACGGCATAGTGGGCAACACACCAGTAAATGGTAGCTGGTAACTAAAGCCCTGTGTCTCGCTGAACTTAATCATGCCTCTAGCACTGCGAATCTTATACTGCGATGTGGCTTGAGCTGAATTCTTCCAGTGCAATGGATGCAGGCCAACAATGGTATCTACCGCCTGGCCCTGTGCATCCACATAACTGTGGTTCACTGTGACCATATTGGTGGCGCGATCAACACTGTAGTCAATATTAACAGCGGCCACTAGATTGCGCGCCCGAGCTGCAAAGAAGTTACTCATGCTATTGCTGGGGTCGCCCTCAATCGTCGGCAAGTAGCTCAGAGTGAACTCTTTTGACGCATTGCTGATAGTGATCTCATCGCTTGAAATATTTTCGTAGCTGGTTACACCCTCACCACTAATCAGGATGTTGTTGCGGATACCTGCCACATAGGTCCAAACACCTAGATGGTTCTCCTGATTGTAGAAAATACCTTTCTCTCCACTGTCGGTGCGAAGTGTGCGCAATAGCGCCTCACCCTCGTACAGCTTGAAATAGACGTAGGGCGAACCATGCACAAAGGTGGCATCCATTACCGCTGTGCTACCGGTTTTCCACTGCACGGTCACTGAACCATCACTGTGGTCTTTCAGATAGGCATCCATATTGTTGTGGACTGAGTTGGCAATAGCAACGCCCTCAAATACCTCGTCAAATGGTACCGGGCCTTCGTATCTTGGGAAGTTTCCGAAGGTTTTAAAGCCGCCGGGAATACCATTGATACGAGCGCCTGTTGGGCTAATTCTCGCTCGGATGGGGTCTGGCGTAATGTAAGCTGCACCACCGTCTCGCATTTCACCAACAAAACCAACAGATCCCCACCACTTGTGCGTTGGCACAGGGCGATTTAATGCTTCACCGGTTAACTGAGGGTAGAGTTTGGTGGGCGTCCCTGAAGGAATGCGGGTGTTTTCATCGCAGGCCGCAATTGCCGGCTCGACAACACCAGCATTGTAAATCCAATTACCGTAGTCGACCGCACATCTGTAACTCGCCAGATTGAAGGTGTCGGAAATGCTGCCGGCACCATAGGGAAGAATTTCATAACTTGATGAGCTTGGAGGAAGCACTGGGCCTGAGCCACCAGTTGGCGGCGTAGCGCCATCGGCAATTCCTGTGAATCGAACATTATCTAGCAAGAAAACCGTGCCTGCTGCATCAGTCGCCCAGATTACTAACCCTGTGTCCACAGAGGTCAGCACCAATCCAGTGGCTGACAGTGAAGACAGAGAAACACTCACAGACTCCCAGCCTGAAGCACCCTTGCTGCCCAGAGCTTTATCACCGGATGTACAGGGGTACACACAGTCTAGTTTCATGGTGATCTTGCTGTCGCCGCTGACAACCTTGATATCAAACTCAATGGCACCAGCAGAGTAATCGGCCAGATTGACTGGTTGTGACGCCTTAAAGAATAGACCCGCCATGTTGCCTGCGGCAGAATGGGACACCTGCAGAACATCGCCACGCTCGGCATCGGTTACAACTTCCCAGCCTATGCTTGGGCAACCTGCACCGCCATCTTGGTTACACTCACCCCAATTTATCGCAGAGTCAAATGCGTTAATGCCTGCATCCCAGATAGATCCTACGCCGCCATCTTTGAACACCAGTAGATCGCCATTATCCAGAGCACCATCTGACTCCTCCGATCTTGTTGCATCCAAAGGGAAGAAATCATCGACATCAGCAACGCCGTCACCGTCATCATCTGTATCTGCGTTGTTACCTATCTGGTCGCCATCTGTATCCAGAGTCTCGGTACTATCAAAAGGGAAAGCATCATTTAGATCTGCAACGCCGTCATTGTCGTTGTCTAGATCAGCGTTGTTGCCGATTCCATCTTCATCAAAGTCTTCAGATTCAGTGGGGTTCAGCGGAAAGGCGTCCAACTCGTCTGCAACGCCATCATTATCATCATCCAGATCTGCATTGTTGCCAATTTGGTCAGCATCGCTATCCAGCGTCTCGCTGGCATCCAGTGGGAATGCATCGGACCCATCGGCAACACCGTCGCCATCGTCATCGTTATCAAGCAGGTTGCTGATGCCATCACTGTCTGTATCGACCTGAGCATTGTAGAAATCACTGTTGCCAAAAAGATTGCTAACAGCTGTCTCAGCGACAAACTCGACCAAACTAGACACACCGGAAACCACATCTGCCACTTCACTCAATAAGGTGGTCTGGGTAGCCTGTACAAATTCTGCAGCAGCATCTGAGGTAGGATTGGTGCTTTCATCGGCCAATAGCTTATTAATGTCGGCTATATTCTCAGCCACCGCACCCACAACCAGTGCAGAGACTGCCGAAGTGTTAGGCAGTGATGCGGTTACCACAGCAACCAGCTGGCTGGTTGATTCTAGGTTTATGGCACCATTAGTGGTGATTTGCGCGGCCACTGCATCGGCTGCATTTTCAGCTAAAGATCGCAACTCTTCCTGAGTGGTCGCCTGACCCAAAGACTGCACTGTAGTCATAATCAGCGCTATCTGCTGATTGATGCGCTGCAATGCTTTGGCATCGTCATTATTAGCTTCGGCCAGAGCCCAGATATCCATTGCCAAGAAGTCATCGAGGCTTACATTGATACCCAGTGCAGCTAGCACGGCTGCCTTGGCATCATCACCCTCGACACCGGCTATCACCGAACTGATTGGCGAGATAGTAATGGCGCTAGCAAGATTGGCTGGGAGATCGGCGATCAGGGCCAGATCAGCAAGCTCGATATTAGTGGCAATATCGGTGCCACCCAGGGCAACCAGTCGAGCACCCAGTGTGTCGGCTGGTTCAGGCAGAGCATAGTAGCCCTGAGCATTTGCGGTTGCAGTGGGCTCGCCAGCATCAGCAATTAGGTTATTATTGAGATCAAGAAACACCGCACTACCTGATAGAGGCCCATCAACAACACGTCCTTCAAGGGCATTGGTAACAGTCACTACTATCTGTGCGCTATCTGTCCCACCGCGGCTATCTGCCAATTCCAACGTCAACTCGTAACTGTTATCAACATCGCTATCTGCAGGTGCTTCAAAATCTGCGGCACTGACAAAGCTAATCTCACCCTCATTTGAAACACTAAACAGGGCGCTATCGGCGCCGCCGGAGATACTGTAACTAAGACTCTGGTTCTCTGGATCCGTGCCGCTGGCAACAGCAACCTCTAGGTTACCCTCAACGACCGAAACCTCGGCCTCAACGGTAAGTGATGGCGGTTGATTTACCGCTATAGGTGGCGCAACTGGTTCGCTGCCACCCCCACCCCCACAGGCTGATAAAAATAACACACATGACAGGACAGGAATGGCTTTGGAATGTAACTTCATGTAGATGCCTATTGTTATAGTTTTGATCAGTTTATTGGGTGGGATTAGGCACTAAATCAGGCGCAAATATTGATTAAATGAGTCGAGACAGTGCTATGTTGCGTTAAGAGGGATGGATACGCAGTAACCGCTACTGGGTCCAAATGCCAACACCCAAGCCGCACAGGGCAGGCGGCTTGAGCATTTGTTTATATCAGACGGCCCGGCGAATAAAACCAAACTAACCTGAGCAGTTATTTTTGGTGCCTGATGTCCTTGCCTTTGACGACAAAAACAATCTGTTCGCAGAGATTTTTAGCATGATCGCCAATGCGCTCTAGGGAGCGAATGACCCAGATAATATTGATTATACGGCTGATGCTTCGTGGATCTTCCATCATGTAGGTGACCAGAGATCTGAGTGCAGTCTTATAATCGAGATCAATTTGATTATCTTCTTCTAGCGTATTCATAGCCGCATCAACGTCGAAACGCGCAAACGCATCCAGAGCATTCGACAACATGCTACAAACAGATTTTCCTAGATGCCTAACCTCGGTGTAGCCCTCGGTAGCACCGCTTTGGCTGGCAAGTAGCACCGCATGATTGGCAATCTTCTTGGCTTCGTCGCCGATGCGCTCGAGGTCATTTACAGCCTTGGTTACCATCATTACCAGACGCAAATCACTGGCCGCGGGCTGGCGCCGAGCAATAATAAGAATACAGGCCTCATCAATATCGACCTCCATGCTATCAACCTGTTTTTCCTCGAGAATGACTTCCTCAGCCAGCTTGCTATCTGCTTCGACTATAGCTCTTACAGCGTTTTGAACCTGCTGCTCTACCTTGCCGCCCATCTCCATCAATTGCGTGCGAATTTCTTCGAGTTCCTCATCGAACTGCTTCATGATGTGATTTTCAAATGACATTTTCTTTGTCATGCTATTCTCCAATTAGTCTATTTCTAAGACTTGAATAAAATGCTTAACCAAACCGACCTGTGATATAGGCTTCGGTCAGCTGATGTTCTGGCATCGTAAACACCTGTTCAGTGGGGTTTACCTCTATTAACTTACCCAGATGGAAATATGCGGTGCGATGTGACACGCGTGCCGCCTGCTGCATACTGTGGGTCACAATCGCGATAGTGAAGTTTTCGCTGAGCTCTTCAATCAACTCCTCAATTCGCGCGGTGGCAATTGGATCAAGCGCCGAACAGGGCTCATCCATCAAAATTACTTCTGGGCTGACTGCAATGGCTCTGGCAATACAGAGTCTCTGCTGCTGCCCACCAGAGAGTCCCGTGCCGGGCTGATGCAGTCTCTCTTTTACTTCTTCCCAAAGGCCGGCTTTACGCAGGCTATCTTCGACTATTTCATCCTGATCGACACGACTGTTGGCCAGACCATGAATTTTGGGGCCATAGGCAACATTTTCATAAATTGATTTTGGGAAGGGATTAGGTTTTTGGAACACCATTCCCACTCGAGCACGCAGCTCTACCACATCCAGTTTCGGTGCATAGAGGTCTTCGCCATCCATGCGGATATCGCCCTCAACTCGACAGCCCTCCACTGTATCGTTCATTCGATTCAGGGTACGCAAGAAGGTTGACTTGCCGCAGCCAGAGGGGCCAATCATTGCGATCACTTCGTTTTTAGCAATATCTACACTGACATCATAGATTGCCTGTTTATCGCCGTAAAAAACATTGATATTGCGCATTGTCATTTTGGCGTCGTCACTAAAACTCTGGCCCACGGTCACTTGATTCTCGTCGAGCTCTAAACCCTGAGCGGCGCCGGGCTTTTTAATCGGTACCTTTTTAACAGGCTTGGTCTTTTTGGTTACTTTAGTGGTTTTAGCCGCTGTCTCTGCTGCACTCATAACTTTTTCCTTTCTACCAACGGCGCTCTAAGCGCTTTCGAAGCCAAACGGCTGATGTATTCATAATAATTAAAAAGGTGAGCAGCACCATGATGGCTGCTGAGGTCTTTTCAATAAAAGCTCGTTCTGGACTATCTGCCCAGAGAAAAATTTGCACTGGCAATACAGTAGCTGGATCGGCGAAGCTTCCAGGTATATCAACAATAAAGGCGACCATACCGATCATTAGCAGAGGTGCTGTTTCCCCCAACGCCTGCGCCATACCAATAATGGCGCCAGTCAACATGCCCGGCAGAGCAAGCGGCAGCACATGATGCAGCACAACCTGATGCCGGGACGCCCCCATGCCAAGTGCCGCCTCGCGAATAGAGGGTGGTACTGATTTTATTGCAGCCCGGCTGGTAATAATAATGGTCGGTAGAGTCATCAGGGTTAATACCAGGCCGCCAACAATGGGGACGGATCTGGGTACATGGAAGAAGTTGATAAAGATCGCCAGCCCCAGTAGACCAAAGATAATCGACGGCACAGCCGCTAGATTATTGATATTCACCTCAATAAAGTCGGTCCATTTATTTTTGGGTGCGAACTCCTCCAAATAAATAGCTGCGGATACGCCAATTGGAAATGACAGCATTAATGTCAGCAGCAAGGTCAGAAGGGATCCCATCACCGAGCCGCGAATACCAGCCTGCTCTGGCTCTCGGGAATCACCGCGAGTAAATAAGTTGCTGTTTAGCTGCAAGCGTATCTTACCCAACTGATGAAGCTCTTCGATCCAGACAACCTGATTATCAGACATTCTGGCCGCATAGGGATCATCGTCTAACCAAGACTTGTAGAAGGTATCTATGTCATCGTCAGCTAGTATCCACACTGACTCAGTCTCACCCAACAACAGAGGGTTCTCCAGCAAACGATCTTTTAAATCATAGCCGGCTCCGCTGCTTAGCAACCCATTGAGACGGCGTTTGTCTTTGCGCCCTGAAACATCTGGAAACTGCTGGCGCAAGGCATTCTTGGCCAAGATCTGCCAGTTACCCATGGCTAATTCTTCTGGATCGGTCAGGTTGGAGACTCCGATCTGATCTCGATCGTAGGTGACATCTAGCTGGATATAGGTAGCCCTGAACGCACCATGCCCCTTGCTGATAATATCCACAAATAGCAGTGCCACTGAGGTCAGGCCAATTAATATGGCTATGCGACCATACCAGCGAAATCTCTGCTCGGCACGGTTTCTGCGAGTCAGGGAATGTTTGATTTTTTGTAAATTGTCCACTGACTTACTCATACTGTTCTCGATATTTCTTAACAATGTGCAGCGCGAAGATGTTCAGCATAAGGGTCACGGTAAACAGCATTAGACCCAGCGCAAAGGCCGCTAAAGTTTTAGGGCTGTCGAACTCTTGGTCACCAGTTAGCAATGTAACAATCTGCACTGTAACTGTGGTGACTGAGTCCAACGGATTAGCCGTGAGTTTGGCCGCCAACCCTGCTGCCATCACTACGATCATAGTTTCGCCAATAGCGCGGGAAACGGCCAACATAATGCCACCCACAATACCCGGCAACGCGGCGGGAATAACAACTCGACGCACAGTCTCGGACTTAGTAGCGCCCATGGCCAGTGAGCCATCGCGCATTGACTGAGGTACAGCAGTAATAACGTCATCGGCGAGCGAGGAAATAAATGGGATGATCATCACCCCCATCACCACGCCAGCTGCCAGTGCACTTTCTGAGGAGACAGCCAATCCGAAGCTAGTGCCCAGATCGCGAAGAAATGGAGCAACGGTCAGAGCCGCAAAGAAACCGTAAACAACAGTGGGGATACCCGCCAGTACCTCAAGCGCGGGCTTGGCATAGGTGCGCACATTATTACCAGCGTATTCGGCAAGGTAAATTGCCGACATTAGGCCTACCGGCACCGCAACGAACATTGCTACAGCAGAAACTAGCAGGGTGCCCACAAAGATAGGTACTGCGCCAAAGCTACCAGAAGACCCTACCTGGTCTTCCCGAATAGCAGTCTGTGGGCTCCATTCCAGGCCAAAGACAAAATCAAATACAGGTACGGATCTAAAAAACTGGATTGATTCAAATAACACCGACAAGACAATGCCAAGAGTGGTAAAGATTGCCAGGCATGCACAGGCAAGCAGCAGGTTCTTCATTACTTTTTCTACAGCTGGTCGAGCACGGAACTCAGCTGAAACTTTATACCATCCCCAAAAAAGGCCTGATAAAGCAATAGACAAAGTAAGCGCCGTTAGAGACCAGCGTGAAATGGCTCTCAGGGAAAGCATGTGGTCTGCTGCTGAAATCAGCGCTAGATCCTGCCCGCTGCGAGACAATATGCCATCGGCGATGTTGCTCACTTTGTTGAGCAGGAGGTTATAGCTGGCGGAATCTGATGGCGCTGCATCAGGTGACAGCGCGCCGATAACAATGCTGTCAATGATCGGATCATCGAATATCATCCACAACCCGAGAAGGACCAGCGAAGGCACTGCACACCAGGCCACAGCATGGGCACCATAATAAGATGGCAGCGAATGAAGGTGGCGAATACCCCCTAATGGCGTAGCAACTGCCATCGAGCGGCTGCGCCCAAGATAAAATGCGACCACGCCCAGGCCAAGTATTAAAATCAGAATATCAGTAGCTTGCATTTGGCTGGCACACTCCCCAGAAATAGAAAAACCCGGCTCCTAGAGCCGGGCTGTACTTTGGCAAAATCGCCGCATCATTTCAATGCTTCTTTGCCCGTCATAGGAGTTAAAGATCTTGTATTTCTAGCCATTGCTGCGCGCTCTTCATCCGGTAGCGGAATCATGCCTTTTTCCGCTAAGTAGCCATCTTCACCCCAGGCACGCTCACTGGTGAATTCATTCAGGTAACCCTCAATTCCGGGCACTACCCCCACATGGGCCTTCTTAACATAGAAGAACAAAGGGCGTGAAATAGGGTAAGACTTGTCCGCAATTGATTCAAATTCGGGCTCGACAGACTCAATGCTTGCGCCCTGAACCTTATCGGCATTCTGGTCTAGAAAACTAAACCCAAAAACACCTAGAGCTGCCGGGTTTGCCTGAAGCTTCTGCACGATGAGATTGTCATTTTCACCGACTTCGATGTAGCGACCATCTTCACGGATAGTGTGACATAGCGCCTTGTAAGCACCTTTGTTGGTCTTCTTCATGGCTTGAATCCAAGCAATTTTTTTGCACCCACCTTCCATACCCAGCTCTGCAAAAGCATCGCGAGTACCAGAAGTCGGGGGAGGACCTAATACTTCAATTTCGATATCAGGCAGCGCAGAGTTAACCTGCTTCCAAGTGGCATAGGGATTCTCAATTAACTCCCCCTCAACATCTCCTGGAACCTGGGCCGCTAGTGCAAGGAAAATATCCTTGCGGCTCAATTCCATGGGCGCTGCGGTTATAGAATTTGCAATTACGATGCCGTCGTATCCGATTTGAACTTCGATAATCTCTTTAACGCCGTTGCTCTGGCATTTTTCAAACTCGGACATTTTAATGCGGCGCGAAGCATTGGTGATATCTGGGAAGTTGGTACCAACACCAGAGCAAAACAGCTTCATGCCGCCACCAGAGCCTGTTGACTCAATTTTAGGCGTTGCTTTACCGCTGGCGCGGCCATAACGTTCAGCAACAACTGTGGAAAATGGGTAAACAGTAGAGGAGCCTACAACCTCAATCGACTCCCGAGCTAGAGAGACAGTAGAGGTCAGGGCAGTCATAGTAAATACGATGACTGGGAAAATCATTTGCTTAGTCATAAAGGGCCTCCAATTAAGGCGTCTATTGTGCAATTAGGTCGTGTTTTAGTTACCACGAGTCCAATGTAATCAAATTAGATGACAGAAATATGACAGCCGAAAAACCTTTAAAAAAAACTTTTTGCCCCTGTAATATTTTTGTCATATTGCTTGCGTATGTTGTAATCGTTGCAGAATAACTCTGCATATACAGGCACAAATTTTTTAATTGGGCCTTTAGTTTGCAATGTTTAAGGGCCTTAGCCCAACGAAATAATCTTTTTGGGGATTGAATATGAATAAATTAGCACTCGCTACTGCAATAGCCACTGCCCTGAGCTTTGCTTCATACAGCTCTGCCGAGGGCCCTATCGACAGCACCATCTACGGAAAGGCAAATCTTTCTATAGTCAACAGTGACAATGGCTCGACCGACCAGTGGAATCTAAACAGTAACGCATCACGCTTAGGCGTTAAGGGTAAAACCAAAATTGGCGAAGGTCTTTACGCTATCTACAAAGCAGAATTCGAAGTTTGTATTGACGACGGCGACTGCAAGGGCCAGACCTTTAGTCAGCGCAACATTATGGCTGGTGTTGAGGGTAGCTTTGGTACGGTATTTGCGGGGAAGCACGATACGCCGACTAAACTTGCTCAGAGCAAGATCGATCTTTTTAATGACCTTGAGGGTGACATCAAAAACACCTTTGAAGGCGAGAACCGCGTATCCAACATGGTGGCATACACATCACCTTCGGTAAATGGTTTTTCTGGGACTCTGGCAGCTATTCCAGCTGAGGGCACAGACGTTGATGGCGACGGGCAAAACGATACAGGCCTCACTGATGGCATGTCTTACTCTCTGAATTACAGCATGGACAATCTGTACCTTGCGATTGCTGGAGACCAAGATGTTGACAGTCAGGACTTGCTTCGCATTGTGGGCCAGTACTCAGTGGACGCTCTTAAGCTTGGTCTGATGTATCAGCAAAACGAAGATAATTCAGGCTCTAAAGATGAGTCTGGTTATTTCATCAGCGCGGCTTACAAGGTAGATAAAATCACCTATAAAGCTCAGTTCGGTAGCATCGAAGATGATGTTGATGGCGACGAAGAGAATACATTCTCTCTTGGTGCTGACTATAAAATCAGCAGCAAAACCAAAGCCTACCTGTTTTATACAGACAACACCGATTCGGCAATTGGCTCCTCGGACGATGAAGACAGTGCATTCGGTATCGGTATGGAATACAAATTCTAAGGTTCTCACCGAAAACCAAGCATAATAAGCGTAAAAAAGGGCACCTAGGTGCCCTTTTTTATCGCCTACAATCTAAGCTAAAAAGAGTATTTATTCGACGCGCAAGGGGAAGCGGCAGATAAATTCAGCCCCCTGCCCCAAGCGGCTATTGATATATAGGCTGCCACCGCAGCGAGCCACTGCGTGCTTAACAATTGCAAGACCCAAACCGCTTCCTCCGGTGTCGGAATTGCGGCTACTATCACCACGATAAAATCGCTCTGTCAGATAGGGAATTTCCTGCGGGTCTATGCCAACACCGTTATCTTTGATTCTCACCGACACATAACCAGCGGTCTGCTCGACATTGATCTCAATATCTGCTCCTGCAGGATTATGACGCACCGCATTAAAAACTATATTACCTAGAGCACTGCGCAGGCCATGCATTTCCACACAGAGCTGCACTGACGGGTCGCAGTTCATCCTTAGATTGTGGCTGCCGTTACTGAGCTGGGTTGCTTCCGCTACAATCTCTTGTAATAGGCTGTGCAACTCTATGGGTGAATGGTCCGAGACATTTGAATCGGCCTCAAAGCGAGACAACACTATCAGATCGTCAGCCAGGGTTTGCATGCGATTAACCTGAGTGGCCATCTGGTCAAATGCTTTATCCGCTATATCAGTGTTGCCGGGCATGTCTTTTAGTGTTTCAACATAACCTCTGAGCACCGTTAAGGGGGTGCGCAGCTCATGGGAAATATTGCCGACAAATTCTTTGCGCAAACGCTCGAGATTGTCGAGACGGGTAATATCAGTGATGACTAAGACAACCTCTTCGCCACTAAAGTAGGATGCTGAATAGTCGAGTAACCTGCCCTCGTGCAAAGTCGATCGCATCTGTATCGAAGTATCAAACGCCTGTTGATGAATATAGTTAACAAACTTAGGATCGCGGATGAGGTTGACGATCGCACTGCCTCTGTCAGATGAGCGCAAACCCAGCAGACTTTTTGCCGAGCTGTTCCACCAATCCAAGGTCAGGTCGCTGCGCAGGACCAATACACCTTGATCTAAGGCCTCGGTGACCCTAGTAACCCGTTTGATTGTGCTGCGCATTTTGCTTTGACTGCGGCGATGGCGGCGACGCTGACGATTAAGGGTGTCGCTGATTTCCCCCCAGACACCATCGGCATCCGGCGGTATGTCGCGCATACCTTTGTCAATCCAGTTAAATAAATTCGAAATGGTGCTAAAGGTCCACACCATATAGAGGGCAACACCTACAAGTACGGCTTCAAAGGGATAGCCAAGACTCCAGCCGATTAGAAGGGCAAACAACCCGGCCAGAATAATACGCCATAACTCTGTATGCATTCCCGGTCGCAATGAATATGCACCCTTTGCTACGCATGTTGGATTTGAGTGGAGAACCTATATCCGGCTCCTCTCACAGTCTGCACATAGTTTTCATGTCCTGCAACCGAAATTGCCTTTCTCAACCGACGAATATGCACGTCTACTGTTCGCTCATCTAGATAGACATTGCCACCCCAGACATAATCGAGAATCTGGTCACGAGAGAAGACTCGCTCCTGATGGGTCAAAAAGAACTGCAACAGACGATATTCGGTTGGGCCCAAGTCGATCGAATTATTGGCAATGCTGACTCGGTGTCCGAGAGGGTCGAATACCATTTCACCCACAATAATAGGATCTTTAAGCGCCTCTCGACCGACGCGACGCAACACTGCCTTAACTCGAGATATTAATTCCCTAGGTGAGAATGGCTTGGCGATGTAATCATCGGCACCAGCGTCGAGCCCAGAAATTTTGCTGCCCTCTTCTGCTTTGGCGGTAAGCATAATGACCGGAACTTTTTCGGTGAGTTCCTCGCGCTTAAGCCGGCGCAAAAGCTCCAAACCTGTTGTACCAGGCATCATCCAGTCCAACAAAACCAGGTCGGGATGCTGATCAACAATAATAGCGTGCGCCTGCTGCGCATTTTCGGCGGATAAAATATTATAGCCCGCAGCCTCCAAAGCAATGCTTAACATATCTCTAATCGCTGCTTCGTCATCGACTAACAAGATCGTATGCTCAGGCATATGATTGCTCTCTTTTGTCATATATGTCAGCTCATTAAATTACGGTTACATGACACAAATATGACAGAAGGCTGCAGGCCATGCATCTTTTGTTTGCAGATTCGATATTTGTTTTAGGTTAAAGCATAATGACGCCCTTATTTATTACCCACTGGAAACCACCATGACAATTAAAGAAAACAGTGCTGTTAGCTTTCACTACAGCCTAACTGACGATGATGGTCAGCAGCTCGACAGTTCGGCTGGTAAAGAGCCTTTGGCATACCTGCACGGAGCCGGCAATATTATTCCCGGCCTAGAAAATGCACTCACCGGCAAGGCTGTTGGCGACAGCATGAGCGTTGCTGTTAGTGCCGCGGAAGGCTACGGTGAAGTTCAAAAAGAACTAATTCAAGATGTCCCACGCAGCTCTTTTCAGGGTGTTGATGTGATTGAAGTGGGTATGCAGTTTGAAGCTCAAACAGGCCAGGGTGGCTCTGTCCCTGTAACTGTCACTGCAGTGACTGATGAGATTGTCACCGTTGATGGCAACCATCCGCTGGCGGGCAAGAATCTGAACTTTGATGTCAGCATCGAAGATGTCCGTGACGCCACGGAAGAAGAGATTGCTCACGGCCATGTGCACGGTCCCGGCGGACACCACCACTAGAAGAAACCCCTAGCGGGCCGCCCATAAAAAAGGCCACCTAAGGGTGGCCAAGTGGGGGAGAGTCCGTGAATAAATTCTGCTGATATTGCTAGTCAAAGATAGGGGATATTTCGCTTATCGCTACACAGGCACCCAAACCACAACCAATGCCTGTACTGACCCAAACATCTGCTCCGTACGCAAAAAAACCAATTGATGTTCCAAATAAAGCACCGAGGGCAATGGTAGATAGGCAGCCAAAGCTAAATAAATTCATGAGTCCTTTCCTCTTGTTTCGCTAATTAAAGTCCCTTTCTTACAAAATCAATCGTTGCTCGAAATTGATGATCCCATTTATAGGCTTGTTAGAGCTGCCGGTCTCTCGATAGGATCGCAGTTAAGAGGTTATCCAGTTCTCAAAAAGATAGCTAAAATGCCATACTGTGTGCTGAGTCTCTTTTTGATCTAGACATAAAGCTGTAACACAGCCCGAGCATAATAAAATTCATCTTCTAAATGGCTTGAAAAAATGACAGTAAAAGTAGGTATAAATGGCTTTGGTCGCATTGGTCGGCTCGCTCTTCGAGAATCCTGGGGTGCCGCTGGTTTCGAAGTTGTCCATATCAATGAAATTGCTGGCGACGCTAAGAGTGCGGCTCACCTTCTTAAATTTGATTCTGTTCATGGAACCTGGGATGCAGATATCAGCGCTAACAGTGATCAAATCACTGTAGATGATAAGATTATTGGTTACTCGCAATGTGCGACCATTGAAACCACACCCTGGGCAGAAGCCAAAGTCGATCTGATTGTTGAGTGCACCGGGACTCTTAAAACAGAAGCTCTGCTAGACCCCTTCTTTGCACAGGGCGTTAGAAAAGTGCTGGTCTCAGCACCCATCAAAGGTCTGCCAGAGGAGCGAGTACTTAATGTGGTGATGGGCGTTAATGACCACAGGTATCAGGGGCAAAACATTGTTACTGCCGCCTCCTGCACTACCAATTGTCTGGCGCCAGTAATTGACGTGCTGCATCAAACTTTTGGTATAGAGCATGGTGCCATTACCACCATTCATGACATCACCAACACCCAGAGTATTCTCGATGAATACCATAGCGATTTGCGACGTGCTCGCGCTAGCAGCATGTCACTGATTCCGACCAGCACTGGCTCAGCAACAGCAATTACAGAAATCTTCCCAGAGCTTAAAGGCCGCCTCAATGGGTTGGCAGTGCGCGTGCCATTGGCCAACGCCTCACTCACTGACTGTGTGTTTGAGTTAAAAAAATCTGTGACTGCGGACCAGGTAAATGAGGCTCTAGAGACCGCTGCCAACGGCCGCCTCAAAGGCATCCTGGGCTTTGAGACCCTGCCCCTGGTGTCGGTAGACTACACCAATGATCGCCGCTCCGGCATAGTAGATGGCCCCAGCACCATGGTAATTAACCAGTCACAGGTAAAGGTACTTATCTGGTACGACAACGAGATTGGCTATGTCAATCGGATGATGGAATTGGCTGAGAAAATAGCCGCGTCCCTCTGAGATATTAAGGCGCTATGAGACTGGCATCGGCCCTAGGCCAATACATCACTGTTACCCTCAGTTACTGGGCATTCACTTTGACGGATGGCGCCCTGCGCATGCTGGTGCTGCTATTTTTTCATAACCTAGGTTATAGCCCTCTCGAGATAGCCAGCCTGTTCTTGCTCTATGAATTTTTTGGCATGGTCACCAATCTGTATGGAGGCTGGCTAGCTTCGCGCTGCGGTTTGACGCTGACCATGCAGCTTGGCTTAGGGTTGCAGATACTGGCCTTGGCGCTGCTACTAGCAGACCCATCTTTATTATCGGTTGTCTATGTGATGGTGGCTCAGGCGATTTCGGGCATCGCCAAAGACCTCAATAAAATGAGCGCAAAAAGCAGCATTAAACTGCTGATGCCAGACACCGAGCAGAGCCGACTCTATCGCTGGGTAGCGTTATTAACTGGGTCTAAAAATGCCCTCAAGGGCCTCGGGTTTTTCCTTGGTGGCGCTCTGCTTGCAAGCATAGGCTTTCAGGGCAGCATCCTTGTCATGATGGGTCTGCTATTGTTGACTCTGCTGGCCAGCTTGTTGTTGCTGGATAATCAGCCGGGCACCAATAGACAACCATTTACCCAGAGTTTTTCAACCAGCTCGGCTGTCAATCGACTAGCCGCAGCCAGGCTGTTTCTATTTGCCTCCAGAGATGTCTGGTTTGTAGTGTCTCTACCGGTATTTTTGCAAAGCCAGCTGGGCTGGAGCCACGTGCAGGTCGGCAGCCTGATGGCTTCTTGGATTATTGCCTATGGTGCGGTTCAAGCCCTGGCGCCAAAGATCACCGGTAATCATTTAAGGCCCGGAGGTTCGACACTATTTGTTTGGGCAATCTGGCTCTGCGCCATACCTTGTGGAATTGCCGCTGCACTGCACTGGGGGTTTGATGCCAATCTTTTTCTTGTCGCAGGGCTACTGATATTCGGAGCGATTTTTGCCATTAATTCCAGCCTGCATTCCTATCTAATCGTTGCCTTCGCGCGGCGCGATGCAGTCTCATTAGATGTGGGCTTCTACTATATGGCCAATGCTGGTGGGCGCCTGCTGGGAACTATTCTGTCTGGGCTGCTATATCAGCAATTCGGACTGATTAGCTGCTTGCTGGCATCATCACTTATGATCGCCCTGAGTGCGATGATTGCCAAAGGCCTGAAGCAGTAATCATCCTAGAGCTTTGCCCGCAGGTCTGCTAGGGTACCGGTTTTCATTTCACTACTATATTAAGGCTTTCCATGAGTAACGAAGCAGATAACGCAATGGATCCCAATGGGCTGTTCCGCGAAGAAAACTACACTGACCAAAAAATGGGCGCTATTCGAAAACTTATCCCAGTCAATGCCGACGGCTCAGATGATAGCAGCCGCGACGTTGCGTTCTTTGGGTCAGCTCAGGTAATGACTCCCATGGGCGCTATTCCACTCAACTTTGCGCTAGAGGGAACGACCATTGGTGAAGCAGCAGCAGATTTTGCCGGAAAAGCGGCTATTGCTGTTGATGAAGCCGCGAAAGAACTAGAGCGTATGCGTCGCGAGCAAGCCTCGCAGATTGTGGTTCCCGGTCAGGGTGGCCAGGGAGGCATGGGTGGTGCAGGCATGCAAGGTGGGGGCATTATTACCTAAGTAGCAAGCTCTCTTCGATAGGCCGAAACTCTGTAGCGGCATCAATAAGCGATGTCGCTGTCAGAGCAGACACAGCATAAACAGTGCTATTTACCCCATGCCCCTGCTTGATACGTTTTAGCAATAGGTCAAAATCACCGTCCCCCGAAAGCAACACTACCCTATCTATTTGAAGCTCTCGACCTGCGACTGCGTCCATAACATCAATAGTAATACCCACATCCCAATCTCCCTTGGCAGAACCATCGGCACGCTGAATATAGGGCTTGAGCTTTACCTCGAAGCCTATATCTCTAAGAATCTGCTGAAAGACCTGCTGGCGGAGATCATTGCGGGCAATAGCATAGGCATTGGCGAGTACAATTTCGTAGGGCTCATCTAGTCCCTGCTCAAGCTGCCGCCACAGAGCAGAGTAGTTAAAGTGACAGCCATAATGCTGCTTAACCGTGTAATAAATGTTTTGCACATCCACAAAAACAGCCAGTTTTTTCATACCACCCTCAGTGTTAGCTTAGCTCAGCGCCTAACTGCAACAGGCTCGCTGGAAATACAGAAATCGATAAGCTCTGCACCTGACTCTGGCTCCAAGATCGCTGCCGGAGCTGCATGCATACGCCAGCCCCATCCTGAGTCAGAGCTAATTCTCTACGCTGGGCAGGTGTTGGCAGCACAGCCTCTAACCGATGCTCTGCAGATGTGCTGGGAGACAGCCAGTCTAAATAGGCTTGAGGCGTTATTTTTTTGAAGCTTTGCTTAGGCAGTGCAGGCGCCAAGGACACATCAATATGCAGTTGCTGCCACTGAACGGGCCGCTCTGAGTCTAGGTGCACTAAGGTTAGCTGATGGAGCCTAGCACCTATATTCAATCCCATTAGATTTGCCATGGCTTGGTCAGCAGCAATATTGTCTAACCCCAGTATTCGGTTGCTATAAGCTCCGCTAGCCTGGGCGTTGCTGAGGGGATCAAATAGCTCAAACTGCGGCCTGGTAACCTCTGGTTCCGCCACAAATGACCCTGATCCCGGCACTCTTAATAGCAGCCCCTCATCTGCAAGCTCCTGAACGGCTCTGCGCGCCGTCATACGGCTCACGGAAAACAAAGAGGCTAGGTCATTCTCTGATGGTGTACGGGTACCTACCGGCCAGTCACCAGATTCTATGTGGCCTCGCAGATACTGCTTTATTAGCGCAAACTGCGGTAATGTCGGACTTTTCTCTGTCATAGCACCACCGGTTAGTTAATTGTATATACAGTTAATTAGTATATACAGATATATTAAGTGATTTTTTAACTTAAAATACGGCTTCGTCTTTAAAAATAGCATTTTATGACGATAAATGTAATATTTTTTACAGTAATGACATCTAAAAAATCGATGGGTAGATAATTATCTGTATATACAGCTAATATTTTGATTGGCTTATAAGTGCCAGCTTTTGATCTCGACTGAGCTTCTTGATGGCCGCTTCACGAATGCTAGCAGCGCTGCGATTGATACTGGCCTCCAGATAAACTATCTCTACTGCTGCGCGTCCACGAAAGTATTTCGCTCCGGCGCGACCCGACTGATGCTCTGCAAGTCGTCTTGTTGGATCTGTGGTAATTCCGGTGTAGAGACTGTTATCGGCGGCCCGGACAATATAGACATACCAGCTGTTCGATTCAGCTGCTTGCGGCTCAAGCGTTACTTTGGGCATTGGCTCATACCCTGGCCTGAGCCACCAGAGGGCCATGGCAGAATTGACAGAGATATTTAGCACGTCCGCCCTGTATTTTTCGATGGCGGACCAACGTCAGCTGATGGCTGCGGCAGCCACAGTCATAATCAAAGCGCTGGTACTGCCGAGTGGGAATACCCTCCAAGCTGTAGCTCCCGGTCGCCTTGGGGGTACCACCTAAATCACTTATTACCTGTTGCCACTCGCGGCCATGGGGCTTCACATGACGCAGACCAAAGAGACAGTCAACCACATAATGAGCCACTTCATGGGGCACTGTATCGTTAATACTGTCTTGATAATACTTGGCAAACAGCCAGGGGTTGTAGCGAATACGAGAACCCTGACGACGCACCTGATACATACCTGCGCACTTTCCTCGCAAGTCGAAATCCACCTGCACCAAAGCAAAATCCCGACCATAGAGTTGGGATGCTTTGGCAATGCAGTGCCGAGTTGCTGCAACCACCTCGTGGCGCTGCTGCTCGTTAATAGGCTCAATAATGGCGTCGGGATTCATTGGTTGATTATAAAGACTGCGAGGGCTGGTACAATGGCAGCAGGTTATTAAACTTGAGTCTTATGAATATAGATCTGCACTGCCACACCAATGTCTCTGATGGCGCTCTGCCGCCTCAAGAACTCGTCGATTTGGCAGTAGAGCGGAACATTGATGTACTGTCTATTACTGACCACGACAGCCTAGCAGCCTATTCCAGCATCGTTAATCCATCGGCCAAGTTGCGGATTATTCCTGGGATTGAGTTCTCTACCTATTGGAAAAAATCAGGTGTACATATTGTTGGCTTAGACCTGGATCTCTCTAACAGCACTTTGCTTGATGCTGTGGCACAACAGTCGGCCGCGCGTGAACTGCGCGCGGAAAAGATAGCCCAGAAGCTTGCGCACCTAGGTTTTGATAACTGCTTAGAGGGTGCAAAAAGCTACACCTCTGGAGGCCAGGTTGGTCGGCCGCATTTCGCTCAACATCTGGTTGCCATAGGCGCTGTGGCTAATATTCAACAGGCCTTTAAGCGCTATTTGGGCGCAGGTAAGCCAGGCGATATAAAAGAGCAGTGGGCAGAGATGGCCACCGTAGTGGAATGGATTCGTGGCGCCGGCGGTATAGCCGTCCTTGCACACCCCACCAAGTATAAAATGACTGGCACTAAACTCAGCGCTCTGATCCGAGATTTCAGTGAGGTCGGTGGCGAGGCCATGGAGGTAATCTCAGGATTACAGATACCCTCCCTGACCAGGGATATGGCAAATCTGGCCCGTAAAAATGGCTTGTTGGCTTCCTGCGGCTCCGACTTTCACTCGCCCGACCAACCCTGGGCCGCACTTGGAATGGTTGCTCAACTGCCCGATAGCTGTACTCCAATCTGGAGTCGCTGGGCTTAATCTAGCTGGCAGAATTCCACAGCTCGGCATTCCTGTGTATACTTGCGCGCGCTGTCCCTACGGAGGGACAAAACGTTAATTAAATAAGAGCAGAATTAAGTGGATATTTTTGTCTTTGTAAGCGAGCAGTGGGTTTTGGTCAGCCTGTTGCTGGCATTAATCTATCTGTTCGCCTGGACTGAACGAACCAAGGGCGGGAAATCAATTGGCGTTAGCCAATTGGTCGCTCTTATGAATAGCGACGAGGCAGTTCTGGTTGATGTTCGCCCTGTCGGTGAATTTCAAGCCGGTCACATTCACGGCGCTATCAATATCCCACACACAAAAATAGCGAGCCGCATTAGCGAGCTAGAAAAGTGCCGCAGCAAAACCATAGTGCTAACCGACAACATGGGTCAGCACGTTGGAGGAGCGGGAAGAGCACTTAGCAAAGAGGGGTACAACGTTCGTCGCCTAAGCGGCGGAATGACTGAATGGCAGGGACAGTCACTGCCAGTGGTGCAGGGTCTAAAGAGCTAACTATTCGTCTCATTAGCCGGGACCTCCAACAAAGGAAATACCATGTCACAGGTTGTACTATACGGAACGCGGTTCTGCCCGTTCTGCACAGCAGCGCGTCGTTTATTGACGGCCAAAGGGATCAACTATCAAGACATAGCGCTGGATACCGATCCAAAGCTGCGCGCGGAAATTATGGAAAAGAGCTCTAGAAATACAGTCCCACAGATTTGGGTCGGTGATGTTCATGTGGGCGGCTATACTGACCTTCTAGAACTGGATGTTCAGGGAACTTTAGACTCCCTAATAAATGCTGGGGTTGAAATGCCACCAGGCGACTCCATATAAGTCTTTAACGGCTAGTTAATCAAAAATTAAAGGTTTGAATCATGAGTGAAGAAACAACTGCTGCTGCACAAGCAGCAGCCCCAGAGCAAAAATTTTCTATTCAGCGTGTTTATTTGAAAGACCTGTCTTTTGAAACACCTCAGGGTCCCGCCGCTTTCCAAAAGCAGTGGCAGCCCAAAGTTAATCAAGACCTAAGCACTAAATCAGCTAAAATCGAAGAGGGCCTGTTTGAAGTTGCCCTACGGTTGACCATCACAGTGTCTGATGGCGACGAGACCATCTATTTGGTTGAAGTAGAACAGGCTGGTCTGTTTGCTATACAGGGCTTCGAAGATCAGCAAATGGCGCAGATTATCAATACAACCTGCCCGAATATGCTATTCCCTTATGCTCGCGAAACAATTGATAACGTGCTGGTTAAAGGCTCTTTCCCAGCGCTTATGATTCCGCCAATTAACTTCGACGCACTGTTTGCCTCTGCTATGCAGCAGGCTGCTGCCAAAGCAAAAGAAGCTGAGTCAGAAGGCGAAGATAGCACGACACACTAAACTGTCTGCTGCTTCCTATGATAAAAACCCCGCTTTGACGCGGGGTTTTTTGTTGCTCTAAGTCGCTGAAAAATCCAAATTAAAGCGCTTGATTTTCCATACTGTATTCCTGCAGTTTTCTGGTTAGGGTATTGCGCCCCCAACCCAACAGCTCCGCCGCATCCTTTTTGCGTCCCCCAGTGTGAGCCAGGGCGCACTCAATCATGGTTCTTTCAAATTCAGGAATAGCTTGATCCAGTATTTTAGTGCGTCCTAGCGTAAGTTGGCGCTCACTCCAGCGCTTTAACATATGCTGCCAGTCAGACTGGTTACGCGCCTGCCTACTATCAGTTTCGGCCTGTAATTCTGGGGGAAGATCCGACAGCAACACTTCTCGGCCAGCGGCCATCACGGTCAGCCAACGACAGATATTCTCCAGCTGGCGCACATTGCCAGGCCAGGGCAGATGAAAGAAAAAGTCCTCTGCCTCCTGTGACAGCACCTTGGGCTCCATATCCAATTCTTTAGCGGCGCGGTGGAAGAAATGCTGCATAAGTTGAGGTATATCTTCGCGCCGGTCTGCTAGCCTCGGCAGGTGTACCCGGATGACATTGAGACGATGAAAGAGGTCTTCTCGAAAACGATTTTCAGCGACTAGATTTTCTAGATTCTGATGTGTAGCAGCAATAATACGTACATCTACCTTTACTGCGGTATGGCCTCCAACACGATAAAACTCGCCATCGGCCAGTACCCTGAGTAGGCGAGTCTGTGCCTCTGGAGGCATGTCACCAATCTCGTCGAGGAAAAGAGTACCGCCATCCGACTGCTCAAAGCGACCCTCGCGTCGCTGGGCTGCGCCAGTAAACGCACCCTTCTCGTGGCCAAATAGCTCTGATTCAATCAGGTCATTGGGAATAGCGGCCATATTTAAGGCAATAAATTTATTGTTACGCCTTGGGCTGTGCTTGTGCAGCGCCTGGGCTACCAGTTCTTTACCTGTGCCGGACTCACCGTTAATCAGTACCGTGATATTGGAATTTGATAACCGGCCGATCGCCCTGAAAACTTCTTGCATGGCGGGGGCTTCACCAATTATTTCTTTGGCCACCAGTGGGGCCTGCTCTGGAATCGCCTGGGCCTGTTGCTCTTGGTAAAAGGAGATCCCGCGA
Source organism: Porticoccaceae bacterium (assembly GCA_018663035.1). Classification (GTDB taxonomy): domain Bacteria; phylum Pseudomonadota; class Gammaproteobacteria; order Pseudomonadales; family Porticoccaceae; genus HTCC2207. Next base: position 22,616 of record JABJEX010000061.1, on the reverse strand, counting down.
CGTGCAACATCCACCAGCTCCTCTAAATCAAATGGCTTGGGTAGATATTCAAAGGCTCCGCCCTGATATGCGGCGACAGCACTATCGAGATCAGAATGTGCCGTGGTAATGATTACCGGAATATCAGCGTGGCTCTGGTGTATTTGCTTTAACAACTCAAGTCCGTCTATACCCGGCATGCGGATATCAGAAATAATAATCTGAGGTTGCGACAGTCTCAGAGCCTTTAACATGTCGTCACCACTGCCAAAACTGCGTACATGAATACCTTCGCGAGTAAGGGCTTTTTCCATTACCCAGCGCAGCGACCGATCATCTTCAGCTATCCATATTTCTGATGTGGTGTTCATATTAAGCCTTTATAGGTAGATAAATAGAGAAGCAGGTGTTACCTGGTTCTGATTCACATTCAATAATTCCCTGGTGACCGTTGATGGCTGTCTGGGCAATCGTCAAACCAAGGCCAGAACCTTCGCTGCGGCCGCTGATCATTGGAAAAAATATACGCTCTTTTATCTCTTCCAATATCCCGGGGCCATTATCGATAATGTCCAGTCGGCAAATCACCTTGTGGAATTGCCCCGCAATGGTAAAGCTTCGGTGGACCCTAGAGCGGAAGCACACCTGGGGGCTGGGTTGGTCCGACTCAAATACTGCCTGCATAGCATTGCGCGCAACATTGAGTACCGCCTGTATCAATTGCTCGCGGTCGCCATTGATATCAGGAATGCTTGGGTCATAGTCGCGCACCAGCTGCAGGCGACCTCGGGTTTCCACCTCGAGCAGCGCGGCAACATGTTCGGTGACTTCATGGATGCTGAGACTTGCCATGATGGGTAAATGATTGGGTCCCAGCAGACGATCTACTAGGTTGCGCAGTCGATCTGTTTCGGTGGTGATAATCTGACAGAGCTCTCTGGTCTCACCTTCAAGACCCTGCTCAGCAATCTCCTGGTCTAGGAGCTGCGCAGCGCCGCGAATACCGCCCAGAGGGTTCTTGATTTCATGAGCCAGTCCCCGAATGAGGCTTTTGGAGGTATCGTGGACAGATAGAAGCGCCTCTTCACGGTTTATTTTTAAAAATCGGTCTATGGGCTGCATCTCCATAAGCAGCATATTTTCGCCCTGTAGCTCGACAGGCGTAATGGTGTAGTCGACCTGTGAGGACTCCGCACCGGGGACACTCAGATACTCGTGTCGCCTAGTATGCGGATGGCCTGTTCTCAGCGCCTCCTCCAAGGTGCTAATCGACATCTCCTGATCTAAAAACAGGTGACTGGCTTGCGAGCCGCGAAGTCTGGCGCCACTTAGCTGCAAAAGAGACTCTGCTGCTGAATTGATATAGCTAACACGCAGCTCTGCGTTGAGTAGCAGCACCGCTGTATTCAGGTTGTCCAGCAATAATCTATGTAACTGATCTGAGGTCATAGGCGACGTAATCTAAAGGTTTTGCGCTAAATACAATTTTCATTGCAATAAACAGGCCACTTTTAGGCATGCCAGAGGATAAAAAAGACGCCTAATTATGGCGCCTCTGAGGCCAGACTGTTTAGACTTACAATGACCACTGTCGCTATTATGCACTACTTTGGTGCATGCAGTTACATTAAACGTGGTTTTGTATTACTGAAGATGCCGAAAAAACTACTTTCGCTTGAAATGGCGCTGCACCTGCACCCTAACGGGCGTGATGCTTATCAGCGGCCTGCCCTTTGGATCAACAACCTGTGCTGCGATGCTATGACTGCCTCGCTCTAGACCTTGGATTTCGTACTCTATCTGAGCCACAGGAGGGCCAAGCGGCTTGTCATCCAGCCAAAACTGCACCCTGTGATCGGGCCTCAACTGTGGCCTAAGTGCTAACCTCACCACAAGGCTGCGCTGTTCGCTGGGGATCACCATGTTATTGTGCGGAGTGATGATGATTGCACTGAGATATCCGGCGAATCGGGGCTCGCCATCTTGCTGATGGTCAGTGGGCTGAGAGGCCCGCTCTATTGACTGTATGCTGTTAACCGGAGGTAAGCCTATAGGCACTGCCTGAGCACTGTCCTCAGGCTAATCGGTAAACCTAACATTACCGTCTATATCTACCTCCCTGTATACCTCAGCGGAGGCAGATAAGGTTATGAGCGCAGCTATCAGAACAGAGGCCAGCATTCGAACACTCCTCTAAGGTATTCCCCAACAGTTATCTAGTTCATCAATATTATCTAACCTAAGATTAGACTGTCGGGAAGAAAACATCAGGCAAAGAAAAAGCCCGTCACTCTAGGAATGACGGGCCTGTTCGATTTTGGCTGCAAAGCAGCCTGCACTAAGCGATTAGCAGCTGTAGTACATATCAAACTCAACCGGATGAGTGGTGTGCTCAACACGGTAGACTTCTTCCATCTTCAGATTGATATAGGCATCGATCATATCGTCAGTGAATACACCGCCAACTGTCAGGAACTCACGGTCTGCGTCAAGCGCATCCAGTGCTTCACGCAGGCTACCAGCAACCTGAGGTATAGCAGCGGCCTCTTCAGCAGGCAGATCGTAAAGATCTTTGTCTGCTGCGTCGCCTGGGTGGATTTTGTTTTTAACACCGTCCAAACCAGCCATTAGCATAGATGCAAACATCAGGTAAGGGTTAGCTGTTGGATCGCCAAAACGAACCTCAACGCGCTTGCCTTTGGGGCTAGCAACGTAAGGAATACGGATTGATGCTGAGCGGTTGCGCGCCGAGTAGGCCAGCATTACTGGAGCCTCAAAGCCCGGGATCAAACGCTTGTAGGAGTTGGTAGAAGCGTTTGCAAAGGCGTTCAGTGCCTTAGCGTGCTTAATAATACCGCCAATGTAGTACAGAGCAGTTTCACTCAAACCAGCATAGGCATCACCAGCAAACTGGTTTTCGCCGTCTTTCGAGAAAGACATGTGGCAGTGCATACCAGAACCGTTATCACCGACAATAGGCTTAGGCATAAAGGTCGCCGTCTTGCCATAGGCGTGAGCTACGTTGTGGACACAGTACTTGAGGATCTGAACCTGGTCAGCTTTCTTAACCAGAGTGTCAAAACGAACACCGATTTCACACTGGCCAGCTGTACCAACTTCGTGGTGATGTACTTCTACCTCCAGACCCATCTGCTCCATAGCACCACACATAGCGGCACGCAGATCGTGCAGGCTATCAACTGGTGGCACGGGGAAGTAGCCGCCCTTAACACCGGGACGGTGTCCCATGTTGCCATCGGGCAAGTCCATAGAAGAGGACCAAGCTGCCTCATCAGAGTTGATTTTGTAGAAGTTACCGCTCATGTCGGCACCCCATTTGATATCGTCAAACACGAAGAACTCTGGCTCTGGACCAAAGTACGCAGTGTCACCTAGACCAGTTGACGCTAGGTACTGCTCTGCACGCTCAGCAATGGAGCGAGGATCGCGCTCGTAGCCTTGCATAGTAGAGGGCTCAACGATGCCGCAACGAATAATAACAGTTGGCTCATCAGTAAATGGATCCAGAATAGCAGTGCTGTCGTCAGGCATAAGGATCATGTCTGATTCGTTAATACCCTTCCAACCAGCGATAGATGAACCATCAAACATTTTACCTTCGACAAAGAAATCGTCGCCTACTTCACTAATGGGAATGGAGACGTGTTGCTCTTTACCCTTGGTGTCAGTAAAACGCAGATCAACCCAGCGGGCTTCGCTTTCTTTAATCAGATTTAGAGTCTTCTCAGACATTGTTTCCTCCACTATGGAATCAGTAATGCTTTATTTAAAAGATCAGCCGGCGCATCGAAACCGGACAGACTTAGGTATTCATTGTTTTTCAGATTTTAAGGGAGCAATAGTCATGCCAAAGAGACACCTTTTGGTGCAAGCACAGAAAATGCCCTACACACCGCAATGGCCCAATGCTAAATATCAGTCCTCGTTTCTCGGTGCTGCACAGAACAGCCAAGCGCGCACCATAATGGTGCCTGCTGAAATTAGATGCACCAGTTTGGTGCTAATCTGAGAATTAATAGTATTCTTTTCTGCAGCCCCCTTATAATGCCCCTCAGAATGACTTCTGTCATCTTTTCCAACCACTTTTATGATTGCTGCCACTGCCAGTAATCGAGAGACTGAGGGCCTTGGCATAGATTCCTCCATCACAGGTGATATAGCGCGAACCTCCGAGATAGGTCCTGATGATATTTTGGTGGATATCCGCCATCCCGCAGACATTGAAAAAAAACCATTGATAGCAGACGACTATTCTCTACTTAGCATCCCTTTTTTTAACCTTGAACAGCAGTTTGATAAACTCGATCGCAGTAAACGATACCTGCTGTTTTGCGATAAAGGCATTATGAGCAGACTTCAAGCTCAGCTTATGCGAGAGCATGGCTTTCAACAGGTCGCGGTTTACTCTCCTAAAACCTAGAGTACATCACATAACAGCGCTCAAACTGCCAACTATGCCAGTGTAATCTGGCTATTAAGCCCCATTTTGCAGCATTAGCGACTATATTTAAGTATCAATAAATTAGCTTCAGTCATAAATCAGCCGCAGGACGCAGCCGATGACGCACAAAGACAGTATCTCATGTGATACAAAGGTCGAGATTAGGAGTGAGAGCAGGGATGCAACAGCCACCAGTCTATCGCCTCTAAATCAATCTGTTAATCTTGAGCTTGCGCAGGCCAATGCCTGCCACCTAGTTACATGCATTGCCGTTTCGGTCGTCAGTTGCGGCCTCTTCACAGTACTTAGCTCTGGAGCAACCTATTATTCACCCATCGGTCTGTGGTTTGCCGGACTTTGCCTCTGCACTCTGGGGCTTTGGGTATACGCTGAACAAGCCAATCGTAAGCCCCAGAGTGCCCCTGCCTATCTCGTGCTCTGTGCGCTATTTTGGAGCCTCGCAGCCTACCTGCCGCTGGCTGACAATTCACTCTATAACTTGGCAGACGGCGCCCTGCTAACCAATGCGATTATTCTTTTTCTTCCCGCAATCTGGCCAGGCCTATACCTTCAGCCGACATCGCTGCGACGGCTTTTCCTAACCTGCCTATATCTATCGGTAGGCATTAACTGGCCCCAGATCAACCTCTCAGCGGCCGCTCTACTACTGCTGCTAGCTACCGTCATAGAGGTAAGCTGTATTCTAAATAGGCGGACCTTTATAAGCTCTGCATTAGATACCCTAGTAGCCAGAGACCAGATACAGCAAACAATCAACGACAGCAGAAAAATAACCAGCCTGATTGATCAGACCCCATTGGGCTACATAGAGTGGAATCAAAACCGAGAAATTATTGGCTGGAACCCTGCAGCCACGGAAATTTTTGGTTTCGCCAAGTCTGAGGTAATGGGGCGCACCACAGACTTTTTATTTGAGGACAAGAAGACCTTTCTGATGCAACAGGCCGAGCATGATCTCTTCTTATTTGGTAAAGACTTTTCAGGTACCACCGAAAATATTACCAGTGATGGCACAGTGATTATCTGCGAGTGGAACGAAACGCCATTATTTGACGTTGAGATGAATGTGATTGGAGCTGCGTCCTTTGTCGAGGATGTGACTGACCGCGTTAGGATGCAAACCCGAATTAAGCAGCAGGCCTATTTTGACCCTCTGACCGGCCTGCCTAATCGTCACCGATTCATGGAAGAGCTCAATCGAGTTATCTCCTTGGCGCAGCGAACGCAGAATTTCTGTGCGCTGTTGTTCATAGATCTCGACCACTTTAAGGAGATAAACGACAGCCGCGGACACCATTATGGCGACTTGGCACTAACTCTATTTGCGCAGCGCCTGCGCAAGGTCATCCGCACTCAGGAGACGGTTGCGAGACTGGGCGGTGACGAATTTGTCGTGTTGCTGGAGAGGTTGGGTACGGAGGGCGAGACCGCACGACTACAGATCGCTCAGGTTGCAGAAAAGATCCTCGATGCCGCAAAAGAGCCATTTGTTATCAAAGGTGAAAAATTTCAGATTAGCTGCAGTATTGGCATTGTGTTCTTTAACGATGGCAGCAGTGACAGCAACAGTATCTTAGAACAGGCAGATCAGGCCCTCTACACCATTAAGCGCGAAGGCAAGTCCAATTTTTATTTCCATAACCGCGAGCTGTCTCTGGAGATGCAAAAACAGATGGAGCTATTAGAGCGTCTCCGCGAAGAATCCAGAGCCGAGTCATTTCTACCTTTTTATCAACCAATCTTGGATACTCAGAGTAACCTTATTAATGGCCTACAGGTTTTCTTACGCTGGCAAAAACCCAGTGGTGACATTGTCGAGGCCCATGAGTTTATTCAGTTCTTGGAGTCTGGATCCATGATTGTGGATATTTCACTGTCGCTGATTGATCAGACCTGCAAACAGGTCAATCTATGGCGCAGCCAGGGCCTTTGGGATGAGCAGCAGCGCATCTTCTTTACTCTTAGCCTGAGGGAGCTAGAGCATCCATCGTTTATCCTGCAATTGCAGGAGGCTCTGCTGAAACATGGCATTAACCCAAGACTGTTTATTTTTGGGCTGCATACGGAGACTCTCCCCAAAATAAACAGCTCGCTCAAGCTCCAGCTTGAGCGACTCAGGGAGCTCGACTGCGGGCTGATGGTTGATAATGTCGGATTCCAGAGTTTACCGCTACAAAAGCTGCGCGAGTTGCAGATTGATACCATCAGGATATCCCACCGCCTGATGGCCGAGTCGATGGAAATGGATAGCGCCTGGAATCTAGTTAAAGGCTTGGTAGAACTGTGCAAATCTGTAGGCCTAAACTGCATAGCTCCCTGTATCGAGGAGTCAAAAACCCACCATCAACTGCTTGATTTAAACTGCCAATATTTGCAGGGAAATCTGATTAGCCCCCCCTCTCCACCGACCTCAATTACCCGCATGCTGATCGAGCGCAATTCGGCGCTAGCGGCGGAAGTATCGTCGAACTGAAAAGATCGGTAGCAGTTCCTGTAAATTCTCGTATAATCGCGGCTTTTTCGCCCTAACCGGCATTCTTAGGTAATCCCATGTCCATTGAAAACCTGCGTAATATTGCAATCATCGCCCACGTTGACCACGGAAAAACTACCCTGGTTGATAAACTCCTGAGCCAGTCTGGCACCCTTGATCGCAAGGACGTAGGGTCCGAGCGACTAATGGACTCCAACGACCAGGAAAAAGAGCGCGGCATTACCATTTTGGCGAAAAATACTGCGATTAACTGGAATGATTACCGCATCAACATCGTGGACACTCCAGGTCACGCCGACTTCGGTGGTGAGGTAGAGCGAGTGCTCTCTATGGTCGACTCAGTTCTATTGTTGGTCGATGCTGTTGATGGCCCCATGCCTCAGACACGTTTTGTTACCTCAAAAGCTTTTGAGCAGGGTTTGCGACCTATTGTTGTTATCAATAAAGTCGACCGCCCAGGTGCTCGCCCAGATTGGGTTATGGATCAGGTTTTTGATCTTTTCGACAGCCTTGGAGCCACCGACGAGCAGTTGGATTTTCCCGTTATCTATGCCTCTGCACTCAATGGCATAGCTGGCCACGATCCAGATAATATGGCGGAAGATATGACTCCGCTGTATGAGATGATCGTAGCCGATGTGCCATCACCCAAAGTCGATATCGATGGTCCCTTCCAAATGCAGATTTCTGCTCTGGCCTACGACAGCTATGTGGGTGTTATAGGTGTTGGCCGCATCACTCGAGGCCAGCTCAAGCCCGGCCAGCAGGTTGTGGTCAAGGCCGCTGACGGCAAAGAGCGCAAGGGCAAAGTACTAAACGTTAAAGGCTATTTAGGTCTCGATCAGGTAGAAACTCAACTGGCAACTGCAGGCGATATTGTTTGTATCAATGGTATTGATGGCCTGGGGATTTCCGACACCCTCTGTGATCCGGATAATGTGGAAGCGCTGCCCGCCCTGAGTGTTGATGAACCTACGGTAAGCATGACATTTATTGTTAATAACTCGCCTTTTGCTGGCCTAGAGGGCAAGTTTGTCACCACCAGAAATATTAAAGATCGCCTTGATCAAGAGCTGATCCACAACGTAGCACTACGAGTGAAGCAGGGTGACTCACCAGACAAGTTCGTTGTCTCTGGTCGCGGTGAACTGCACCTGTCGGTATTGATCGAAACCATGCGTCGCGAAGGTTTCGAAATGGGCGTATCGCGCCCTGAGGTTGTTACCAAAGAAGTTGACGGTGTAATGCAAGAGCCGTACGAGCAGGTTGTTATCGATGTAGAAGATCAGCATCAGGGCTCGGTCATGGAAGAGCTGGGCAAGCGAAAAGGTGAAATGACTAACATGGAACCGGACGGTAAAGGGCGTGTGAGATTAGAATTTATGATTCCCTCTCGCGGCCTGATCGGTTTCCGCGGCGCGTTCCTAACACTGACCTCTGGCTCAGGCATTATGACCAGCGTATTTGACCACTACGGCCCCATCAAAGAAGGTGAAGCTCACAGCCGCCAGAACGGTGCACTTATCAGCATGGTCAAGGGTAAAACCGCCGCCTTCGCGCTGTTTAATATTCAGGCTCGCGGCCGTCTATTCTTAGGTCATGCCGTAGATGTCTACGAAGGTCAGATTGTAGGTATTCACTCTCGTGGCAATGACCTTGTGGTCAACCCTATCAAAGGTAAGCAGCTCACCAATGTTCGCGCCTCAGGGACAGATGAAGCTCTAACTTTGGTGCCACCAATTAGACATACACTGGAACAGGCACTGGAATTTATCGAAGACGATGAATTGGTGGAAGTGACGCCTGTTAGTATCCGTCTGCGCAAAAAGTTGCTGACAGAAAATCAGCGTAAACGCGCACCAAAATAACCGCGAGATAAAGCTGGGCCAAACTTCGATTTCTGTGGATCTATGAACTATTATTTAGTGAATAGAACATGGATGATCAAGTATGGCTCAGCAGGATAGCAAGGATTTAGCCACCGGCGGCTTTCTGTCGTTTTCGCTGATGGCGCAGGTAATTATCGCCACTATGTTTGCCTTTTATTCTTTCCGTCTGGGAGAGATGGGGTTAGCCACATTTTACCTTGCCATAGCCGGGATTCTTATTGTCGGCCTCGGTGTTTTTTATATCTTTGACCAGCACCGTCTGGCTCGCCTGATATTGGCGAGTACCTTAATCGTCGGTTTCTTCTATCTTTTACTCGGCGCCTCAGATCCAACCTCGCTAATGTGGTGTCTCACTGCGGTGCCGGTTTTGGTAGGCGCCTTCGATCACCACCAGAGCCTGTGGATGCTAATCGTTTTGTTTGCCGCATCCACCTATGTTCTCAGCGGCAGTAGTAGTTTGATCAGCACCCCCGACTACAGTGAGATTATAGTAGTTCGGTTTCTCTCCTCCTACGCCATATTGGCTGCCTTTGCCGTGGCAATGGACAACTCTCGCTTTGATAGCCTCGCCAAATACCGAGACCTCTCCTCGAGAGTAGACGAAATCGCCCAACAGGACATACTTACCCAGCTTCCCAACCGGCACAATATGGAGGGCCGCCTAGCAGTGAAGTATCAGCAGTACCGGCTCGAAAACCAGCCATTTTCAATTCTGCTGGCTGACCTAGATAATTTTAAATTCATCAATGATCGCTATGGCCACGATGTAGGCGATGAGGTGTTGTTTGCAGTTGGCCAGATGCTTCGCGAGCCTCTGCGGGATGAGGACATCGTGTCGCGCTGGGGAGGTAATGAATTTATGATACTACTGCCCACAGCCAACGCAGAGGCCGCGGTTAATATCGCCGAGCGACTGCGCACAAAAGCGACGGAGATTGAGATGCAGGCACAGGGTGACCGACTGAGAATCTCCCTCAGTGTTGGTGTGGCTTCGATCAATAAGTGCACTGGTATTGATGACCTGATGTCAACTGCAGAAAACGGTCTCTATCAGGCCAAACATATGGGCCGTGACATGGTGGTCGTCGGCTAGCACTGGCTGTGACGATAACAGTCAATGGTATGATCATTGACCAGCCCCATTGCCTGCATATGCGCATAACAGATAGTGCTGCCAAAAAACTTAAAACCGCGTTTTTTCATATCTTTGCTGATGCTATCCGAGAGTTCAGTTGTGGCTGGTATCTCTGCTTGACTGGCCCAGTAGTTAACGATGGGTTGGTTATCCACGTAGCCCCAAAAATAGCTGCTAAAGCTGCCAAACTCAGCCTGTATATCCATAAACAGGCGGGCGTTTGAGACTGCGCTGGTAATTTTAAGGCGGTTGCGCACTATCCCTGGGTTCTGCAGGCAACGCTCGATATCATGCTCGGTAAAGGCCGCTACCTTGGACACCTCAAAATCTGCAAATGCCTCCCAGTAAGCCTCACGCTTGCGCAGTATAGTGATCCAAGACAGTCCTGCCTGCGCCCCCTCCAAGAGCACAAACTCGAAGAGCTTTTTATCGTCTCGACAGGGCAGCCCCCATTCTGTGTCATGGTATTGCTGGTAGAGGGGGTCATCTCCACACCAGGTGCAACGAGTTAAAGTGGCCATGCTGATTCCTCGATCTTTTATGCTTAACAAGCGTTAAAAGCTAGTCTAGCATCAGAGATGCGGTTTATATTAATCTGCGCAAGGCGCGCCAAGATTTAAACCACTGGGTGATTGCAGTTAGATCAATGACAGATAAACAAGAAATAAATGGATAGAGAACTATGAGAAAAGCCTTCCCCGCCATTCGCCCTTATAAAACCCACCATATAGCGGTTACTGAGCCCCATTTGCTCTATGTTGAGGAATCGGGGAATCCAGAGGGTATTCCAGTACTATTTGTGCATGGCGGCCCCGGTGGCGGTGCCAAAGCGACAGATCGCTGTTTCTTTGACCCAGACAAATACCGCATTGTTCTCTTCGATCAGCGCGGTGCGGGCCAATCGACGCCCCATGCTTGTCTCGAGGACAATCACACAGCTGCACTTATCGAGGACATAGAAACTATCCGCAAGAGGCTACAGATCGATCGCTGGGTTATCTTCGGGGGCTCCTGGGGCTCAACGCTGGGGCTGGTTTATGCCGAGACCTATCCAGAGCTGGTGCTAGGATTAATTTTACGAGGTATTTTTCTGTGCCGGGATGAGGATATTCACTGGTTCTATCAACAGGGTGCCAGCCATGTATTTCCTGATTATTGGCAGCAGTATGTTCAGGTAATTCCTGAGTCTGAACGAGGCGATATGTTATCGGCCTACTATTCTCGCCTTACCGGTGAAAACGAAATTGAGCGCATGGCCGCAGCCAAAGCCTGGTCCACTTGGGAGGGCCGCTGCGCTACGCTGCACAGCAATGAAGCGTTAGTCGATCAGTTTGCCAACCCTCACGTAGCCATGGCCATGGCCCGTATCGAAGCCCATTTTTTCATCAATCAGGCCTTCTTAGAGCCAGATCAAATTACTAAAAACGCCCACCGGCTGAAAGATATTCCCGGCACCATAGTGCACGGTCGCTACGATATGGTATGCCCAGTTAATCAGGCCTTTTCTCTCAGCGAAGCCTGGCCCCAAGCTCGCTTGAAGATCATTGCCGATGCAGGCCACTCCTCTGGAGAGCCTGGCATTACCGACGCATTGATTGTGGCTACCGAAAGTCTTGCCCATCAACTGAATTCAGGGGCAGACCACTAGATGCTCGGCCTAGTTCAGCGTGTATCTAGCGCTTCAGTCTCTATTGACGGAAAGATTCAGGGGCAGATCGGTCAGGGACTTGTATTGCTGCTGGGAGTGCAAAAAGACGACACCAGAGAAAATGCCGACAAACTGCTACACAGGGTGTTGAATTACAGACTGTTCTCAGACAGCGCGTCAAAAATGAATCTCTCTGTAAAGGACATAAACGGCGGGCTACTGGTGATATCGCAGTTCACTCTAGCAGCAGATACCAATAAAGGAATGCGGCCAAGCTTCTCCTCAGCGGCCGCTCCGATTCAGGCAGAGGCTCTCTACGACTATTTTTTAGCCAGTGCCAAAAGCCTTCATAACGATGTGGGCTGTGGAATTTTTGCAGCAGATATGCAGGTCAGCCTATGTAATGATGGCCCTGTGACCTTTAACCTAAGAGGCTAATTTAATCCGTCTCCAACTGGCTAACCAAACGCTGGTGAAATCCCTCAAAACCTCCGTTACTCATAATGACGACATGGCAATTATCAGTAATTGCGGAATAAGTAAGCGCTAACAAACTTTCAATGTCGTCTGAGGCTTTAGACGGCACAGTACAGCTGTCTGCCAAGCTCTGAATATCCCAGTCAATGCGCGAATTCTGATACCACAGTACCTGATCTGCAGCTGCTACTGAAGCGCTGAGATTTTCTCTGTGCATACCCAGCCGCATCGTGGCAGAGCGAGGCTCAACCACTGCAACAATTTTGCTATTCCCCACTTTTGCTCGCAGTCCATCAAGTGTAGTGGCAATGGCTGTAGGGTGATGGGCAAAGTCATCGTAGACAGTGACGCCCGACGCCTGATAAATCACTTCCATTCGTCGTTTAACACCAACAAACTCACTCAGGCCGGCACAGGCCTGCTGAATACTGACACCAACCTGAAACGCGGCGGCCGCAGCAGCTAGGCCATTGTGCACATTGTGCAGGCCGGTTTGCTGCCAGTTAACCTGCGCGGACACATCGGCATGCCGTATTTCAAACTGGGAACCATCTTCTTTCAGCAACCTGTACTGCCAATCTGCCTCTAGACCAAAGCTCTGTTGCTCACTCCAGCAGCCCTTGTCTATCACCTGCGCCACATTGCTATTGTCAGCCGGATATATCACCGTGCCAGTGCTGGACACTGTGCGCACGCAATGATGGAACTGCTTTTGGATAGCAGTCAGATCATCAAAGATATCTGCATGATCGAACTCAAGATTGTTAATCACTAATCTGTCTGTATGGTAATGCAAGAACTTGGACCGTTTATCAAAGAATGCGCTGTCGTACTCATCGGCTTCAACGACAAAATAGTCTCCGTCGGATAACCGTGCCGAAACGCCAAAGTCCTGCGGCACGCCGCCAATTAGGAAACCTGGGTTTAAGCCCGCGCTGTGCAAAATTTTGGTCAGCATGCTACTGGTGGATGTTTTGCCATGGGTACCAGAGACAGACAGTACCTGTTTATGGCGCAAAATATTATCGCCAAGCCACTGTGGCCCTGATGTGTAGGGCAGCTGATTATCGAGCATATATTCGACACAGGGATTGCCGCGGGACATAGCATTACCAACTACAATTAAGTCTGGCGCCGGCTGTAGTTGCTCTGGATCATATCCCTCAATCAGTTTGATACCTGCCTGCTCGAGCTGATTGCTCATGGGTGGGTAGACATTGGCATCGCAACCAGACACCTGATGCCCCATTGCTTTAGCCAACTGGGCCAGGCTGCCCATAAAGGTGCCACAGATGCCGAGAATATGGATATGCATATGCGTTAGTGCCTCATTGATTAAGGGTTTAATAAGGCTGCTAATATAACGTAATCGACACCTAAAAGGGCAGATTTGGGCACAGCTGATAGTGGCTATAGAAAGGGTTTCTCTTTCACCGGAAACAGCTGTGCAGTACCATTGCGTTCTCAATGTAGGTGATCCACTAAAGGACTAAAAGGGAAACAGAGCCAATGATCAAAAAGAACGCTTTCTATGCTCAGTCAGGCGGCGTAACCGCTGTGATTAACGCCTCTGCCTCTGGGGTTATTGAAGCCTGTAGGGAACACAAGGATAAAATCGGTAAGCTATACGCCGGCCAGAATGGCATTCTCGGTGCACTGCATGAGAATCTTATTGATACTGGAAAAGAAACTAGCGCTGCCATCTCAGCTCTCAAGCACACACCGGGCGGCGCCTTTGGTTCCTGCCGCTATAAAATGAGAAACCTCGAGGACAGTACTGCTGAATACGAGCGCCTGATAGAGGTCTTTAAGGCCCACAATATCGGCTATTTCTTTTACAACGGTGGTGGCGACTCTGCTGACACCTGCTTAAAAGTTTCACAGATCTCTGCCAGAATGGGTTACCCGATTCAGGCAATCCATATCCCCAAAACTATCGACAATGACCTGCCCTTTACCGACTGCTCTCCAGGCTTTGGCTCAGTGGCCAAATATGTGGCTATCTCCACTAAAGAAGCCAGCTTGGATATTGCGTCTATGGCTGCCTCATCCACCAAAATTTTCATTCTTGAGGTAATGGGGCGCCATGCGGGCTGGATTGCTGCATCTGCTGGTTTAGCTGCGGAAGAGGCGGGGGATGCGCCCCACATTATTGTTTTTCCAGAGATTCCGTTTGTCCGCGAAGAGTTTATTGCCAAGGTTGAAAAAGTGGTCAAGAAAAATGGCTACTGTGTAGTGGTGGCGTCTGAGGGCGCCAGCTATGCCGATGGCGCATTGATCTCCGGGTCGTTAAACAAAGATGCCTTTGGTCACCAGCAACTAGGCGGCGTAGCACCCACCTTAGCCAGTATGGTCAAACATGCCTTGGGCTATAAATATCATTATGCACTGGCCGATTACTTACAGCGCGCAGCGCGCCATATTGCTTCCAAAACAGATGTAGAACAGGCCTATGCGGTCGGTCGTGCCGCGGTAGAAAAAGCACTGCAGGGCAAGAGTGCGGTGATGGTGACCATCGAACGCGGTAAGGGTGAAAAATACTCCTGGCATATTGGCGAGGCCTCATTGGAAAAAGTAGCCAATGTAGAAAAGAAAATGCCCAGATCCTTTATTACTAAAGATGGTTTTGGCATTACTCAAAAAGCCAGAGAGTACTTCCAGCCGCTGATAATGGGCGAGGATTATCCGCCTTACAAACAGGGCATGCCCTATTATCCAAAGCTAAAAAAACTATTGGTCGATAAAAAGCTACGCCGCTGGTCTGGGAGCTAATTAACCTGACGTAGCGGCTTACCTTGCAAATAGCCGTTGATATTTTCTACCATTTGAGTGATTAGGCGCTGCCGTGCTTCGGTTGCTATCCAAGCGCTGTGCGGCGTAACGATCAGGTTGTTAATATTTTCGTCAAGCAGGACATTGCCGTTTACCGGAGGCTCTTCTGACAGCACATCTAAGCCCGCACCAGCGATATCGCCATTAACCAGCGCCTGCTTAAGAGCCTGTTCATCAATAATCGCACCGCGAGCAGTATTAATCAGGATCGCTGATTTTTTCATTAGTGCTAGTTCAGGTGCCGCAATTAACCGTTCCGTCTGTGCAGTAAGCGGGCAGTGCAGGCTCAGCACATCGACCATAGGCAGAAGATCTGACAGTGCAAGGCGCCTAAGATTGTCACTGTAGCTGCGCCCTGGTAATGCGGCATAAATAACCTGCATACCAAAGGCCTCAGCAATTTTGGCCACGCCGGTTCCGAGATCACCGGCTCCCACAATACCTAGGGTTTTACCTGCTAGCTCACGTACTGGATATTCCAGCAGGCAAAAATATTTGCTCTTGGCCCAGCCTCCTTCCATAGCAGATTTGCTGTAGGGCAAAAGATTGGTGGTAAGTGCCAAGATAAGCGACCAAGCATGCTGTACAACTGAAGCGGTACCATAATTTACCGCGTTACTGACCACAATCCTCCGAGCCGTGGCTGCCTCTAAATCTACCACGTTGGTCCCGGTCGCTGTGAGAGTAATTAGCTTTAAATTGGGTGACTGGGCCATGGTAGAGGCGCTTATCTGAGTCTTATTGCTCAGCACAATATCGGCATCTGCAATGTATTCGACGACCTGAGAATCAAGGCAATTAGGGTATACAGTCCAATCGACAGGCAGGTTGTAGAGCTCGGAAAAATCCAAGTCATCCGGGCCTAGGCTGTCACAGTCAAGAATTACACCACGCATAGAGCTTCCACCAGATTTAAATAATTGCTGCAGTGTAATGGACAGAGCCTTAAGGGCAAACTCTAAAAACAAAACACCGGTGAGGCCGCACTATGATATTGGCGGGCAAAACCGCATAATGGCAACAGATTTGATTATCTCCAAGGACGCCCGTTTTCATGTCATCTAAAGCATTTACTGTTTATCAAAAAGTTATTCTGGACAATCCAGTAAAGGTTATTTTCGCCACTATCGCACTGACCCTAGCCATGGCCATGGGGCTAACGAACTTTAAGCTAGATGCCTCTGCTGATTCGCTAACACTTGAACATGACGACGACCTGAATTTTTTTCGCGAAGTGGTGCAAAGATACGGCAGTGATAACTTTTTAATCGTTACCTTCTCACCAAAGCAGGGCGATCTTTTCGACCAGAAAAACCTCGATACTTTGCAGTCTCTGCGCACCGAACTAGCTGGCATCGAAGGTGTCGAGAGCATGCTTTCAATGCTGGATGTCCCGCTGCTATACAGCCCAAAAATTAGCATCTCTGATTTAAAAGAAGAGCTAAAAACACTGGTATCCGAAGGCGTTGATAAGCAGGCGGCAAAACAGGAATTTCTCAGCAGCCCTATCTACAAAGATGTTTTGCTCAGCGCCGACGGCCAGACGACTGGTATTTTGGCCACTCTTGCACTGGATGAGACCTACTTGGATCTGGTCACCCAGCGGGACGCTCTGCGCCTGATCCGCGACTCTGAGGGTCTGACAACAAAACAACAGATCCAGCTAGATGATATCAGCCAGAGATTTTTAGATTATCGCACCCAAAAAGCCGCCGAGGATCATCAGCGCGTTGCTCAGGTGCGCGCCCTGATGGATAGCTATCGCGACCGCGCCACTATCTTTTTAGGCGGTCCAGATATGATCACCGCCGACATGGTGGACTTTATTAGAAGTGATTTGATGATTTTTGGCAGCGGCATTCTGCTGTTTATCATAGCCACATTAGCTTTTATTTTCCGCAAGCTACGCTGGGTGGTTCTACCACTAGCGACCTGTGCAATTTGCCTAGTAATGATTCTCGGCTTTTTAAGCTGGATAGATTGGCGGCTTACAGTTATTTCCTCTAACTTTGTGTCTCTGTTGCTGATTATCACACTGGCTCTGACCATCCATCTAATTGTTCGCTACCGAGAGCTTCAGGCGCAAAATCCAGAGGCAGATCAGCGAGAGCTGGTAAGCAATACACTGCTGTCCATGGCGAAACCCTGCCTGTATACAGTCCTGACCACCATTGTCGCCTTTACCTCCCTAGTGGTGAGCAATATCCGCCCTGTTATTGATTTCGGCTGGATGATGACCATGGGCATTAGTCTTGCCCTAGTGCTGGCCTTCGTGGTGATTCCTGCCGGCATGATGATTCTGGGAAAAGGAACCAATACAGCCTCAGGAGATAACAGCGCCGCTATAACCACAAGATTCGCCTGGTTTACCGAACATTATGGTTCTGTGGTATTAATAGTGGCCGCGCTACTCAGCGCGCTATCAGTGTATGGAATTTCGCGACTTGAGGTAGAAAACCGCTTTATTGATTATTTTCGAAGTGATACCGAAATTTATCAGGGTATGGAAATTATCGATATCGCCCTCGGCGGCACTACACCACTGGATATTATTCTGCAGGCACCTACCTTCGAGGTAATACCCACAATAGTAACTACTGCTGATCCCTCGCTTGAAGACGAGTACGGAGACGACCCCTATGGCAGTGACGATTTCGGCGACGAATACGGCGACTCCGATGATGAGTATGGTGACAGCAGTTTTGGTGACCAGAACGACAGTAGTCTAAAAGAAAGTTATTGGTTCTCCTCTGCCGGTTTGGCAGATCTGGGTAAACTGCAATCCTTTCTTGAGGCCCAGCCAGAGATAGGCAAGGTCAGCTCCTTGGTGCAGATTTATCAAGTGGCCACTGATCTAATGGGACAGCCTCTGAACGACTTTGAGATAGCCTTTATGCGGCAGAGTCTCGGTGACGAAATTTATCAGCAGATGGTAGCCCCCTACCTTCTCGAAGACCGCGATGAAGCGCGAATCCAGTTGCGTGCTATGGAAACCGCAGGGCTAAGACGTGCTGATCTATTGAAAAAAATTAATGATTTTGCAGTCAATGAAGTGGGCATTGCTCAGCAGGATATCCGGTTTACCGGTCTTCTGGTGCTGTATAACAATATGCTGCAGAGTCTTTATAAGTCGCAGATACTAACTCTGGGCGCAGTATTTATCGGCATTATGTTGATGTTTTTAATCCTATTTCGCTCCTTGAAAATTTCTCTAATCGCCATGCTACCCAACTTCTTGGCTGCGGCGGTAGTCCTTGGAGGTATGGGTATTTTTGCTATTCCCCTGGATATGATGACAATTACCATCGCCGCTATAACCGTGGGTATTGGGGTTGACCACGCCATTCATTACATCACCAGATTCCAACGCGAATTCGCTCAACAGAGAAACTATGTTGAAGCAATGCATCGCGCCCATGCCAGCATTGGTCAGGCTCTGTTTTACACTGCTATTACAATTATTGTCGGCTTTTCAATTCTGGCTCTTTCCAATTTTATCCCGTCAATCTACTTTGGTTTGTTAACGGGTCTGGCCATGACCGCAGCGTTGCTTGGATCTATGACTCTGCTGCCAAAACTGATTTTGATGACTCAACCCTTCGGTCAAGAGACTGACTCTCAGCCATCGACAGGCTCGGAAGACTAAATATATGCCACTAGTAACACTGCAGGATATCTACCTGAGTTATGGCCTGCCACCCCTAATCGATCATATTGATCTAGTGATTGAGCGCGGCGAAAGGGTCTGCCTGATCGGCCGCAATGGCGCCGGAAAATCTACATTGATGAAGATTATTAATGGCCAGGTGATCGCCGACGAGGGTATGCTCAAGTGTGCCAGCGGCGTAAAAATTGCTCAACTTGAGCAGTCGGTGCCTCAGGATGCAAAAGGCACGGTATTCGATGTTATTACTCAGGGTCTTGGAGCTGAAGGCGAGCTGGCAAAGCGTTACCACCATCTTATACTGGAGCTAAGCAGCAATCCCAGCGATCAGACCATGCGGCAATTGGAAGACTGTCAGGCTGAGTTGGATCGCGTCAATGGCTGGGACATTAACCAGCGTGTCGACGCTATTATCACCAAAATGGACCTCGATGCGGATGTAGATATATCCAGCCTCTCTGGGGGTTATAAGCGCCGCGTCCTGCTCGCTCGTGCTCTGGTTTGCGATCCGGACCTACTGCTGCTTGACGAACCCACCAACCATCTAGATATAGACGCTATCCAATGGGTTGAACAGTTTTTGCTCAAGTGGGAGGGCTCTCTTCTCTTTA
Organism: Porticoccaceae bacterium; assembly: GCA_018663035.1. Taxonomy (GTDB): domain Bacteria; phylum Pseudomonadota; class Gammaproteobacteria; order Pseudomonadales; family Porticoccaceae; genus HTCC2207. Next base: position 3,404 of record JABJEX010000061.1, on the reverse strand, counting down.
TCAGTCACGACCGTCGATTTATGGACAATCTGGCCACAAGATTTATCGAGATCGACCGCGGTCAACTGGCGGAATTTAACTGTAACTACGCCACTTACCTACAACGTAAAAAAGATATGCTCGAAGTAGAGGAGAAGCAAAACGCGTTATTTGATAAGCGTCTGTCCCAAGAGGAAATCTGGATACGTCAGGGCATTAAGGCCCGTCGCACCCGCAACGAAGGCCGTGTGCGCGCTCTGGAGTCCATGCGCCGAGAATACGCCGATCGTCGCAAGCAACTGGGCACAGCTAAGATGGATATACAACAGGCCGAGCGATCGGGCAAAATTGTCGCCGAAGCCGACAATATAAGCTTTGCATTTGATGGTGCCAATAGCGATAACTGGTTGGTACGTAATTTCTCAACCCTTATTCAGCGCGGTGATAAGCTAGGCCTCATTGGTGGCAACGGGGTTGGCAAAACAACACTTATCAAGCTACTGCTTGGCGAGCTATCTCCTCAACAGGGTAAAATCAAAACTGGCACCAATCTCAACATTGCCTATTTTGACCAATACAGATCGGCCCTAGATGAAGAAAAATCGGTGCAAGACAATGTCTCCGGCGGCCGCGATATGCTGGATATAGGTGGAAAACCACGGCATGTCATCAGTTACCTACAAGACTTTTTGTTTGCTCCAGAACGCTGCCGCCAACCAGTAAAGGCTCTGTCTGGTGGTGAGCGCAATCGCCTGCTACTGGCTAAATTATTTACCCAACCCTCCAATATACTGGTGCTTGATGAGCCGACTAATGATCTGGATATAGACACATTAGATCTTTTGGAAGAACTGTTGATCGACTACAAGGGCACCATTATTCTGGTCAGCCACGACCGCGCCTTTTTGAATAATGTGGTCACCAGCACGCTGGCCTTCGAGGGTAAGGCTGTGATCAATCAGTATGTGGGTGGCTATGATGACTGGCTACGTCAGCGTAAAACTGAACAGGTCAGCATCGCGCAACCCAGCAGAGCCCAGCAGAAACACAAGCCCTCGGTAAAAAAGCTTTCGTATAAAGATCAGCGTGAGCTAGATAGCCTGCCCCAGACCATTGAAATGCTAGAGACACAGGTTGAAGAGCTTTCTCAACTGCTAAGCGAACCAGATTTTTATCGCCGCGACAGATCTGAAGCTGAAAAGACTCAAAACCAATTGACCGACTTACAACAGCAGTTGAGTCACAGCTATCAGCGCTGGGAAGAGCTAGAAAACCAGTAGCATATTGAATTACATGGCGTAATCGCCGAGTTATCTTTAAAATTATCGTCAATCCAGTTTTAACCGAGCACCCATAAACCCTATGAGCACTGCGAAATCTCCACTAGTACTTCTTATCCTCGACGGCTTTGGTTACAGCGGCGAAGCAAAACACAACGCAATCGCCACCGCCAATGCACCGGTTTGGCAAACCCTGTGGAGCCAGAACCCAAAGACATTGATTCATACGTCCGGCATGGCAGTTGGCTTGCCAGAGGGGCAGATGGGTAATTCTGAGGTCGGTCATATGACACTGGGTGCAGGGCGCGTGGTTTATCAAAATTTTACTCGCATCAATAAAGCTATTGCCGATGGTGATTTCTATACTAACCCGGTGTTTTGCGACGCAATTGATAAGGCCGTAGCTGAGGATAAAGCCGTACATATTATGGGTCTGTTGTCGCCTGGTGGCGTGCACAGCCATGAGGACCATATCAATGCCATGCTTGAGCTCGCTGCTCAGCGCGGCGCCAAAAAAATCTTTATCCATGCCTCTCTCGATGGCCGCGACTGTCCGCCGCGCAGTGCCAAGCCGTCCTTAGAGAAAACTCAGGCTTTATGTAAAAGCCTAGGTGTGGGCCAAATTGCTTCCGTCATTGGTCGCTTTTATTCCATGGATCGCGACAATCGCTGGGACCGTGTTGAACAGGCCTATCGCCTGATGACTGAAGGCGCTGCCAGTTACAGCTACGACGATGCCATCAGCGCCCTTGAGGCCGCTTATCAACGCGATGAAAATGATGAATTCGTCAAAGCGACTAGTATTCATGGGCCGGACGGCAAAGCCATTGTGATTGAAGATGGTGACGCTGTAATCAATATGAACTTTAGGCCAGACCGCGCCCGAGAAATCAGCCATGCGCTGGTGGATAGAGAGTTCTCCGGCTTCCAGCGCACTGTGCTCCCAAAGCTCTCCACCTATGTGATGGCCACCGAATACGAGGCCAATCTAGAAGTGCCCTGCGCCTATCCTCCCGAGGTGCTGATCAACTCCTTGGGCGACTATTTAGCTCAGCAGAACAAGCGACAACTGCGCATCGCTGAAACCGAAAAATATGCCCATGTGACTTTTTTCTTTAGTGGCGGCAAAGAATCTCTGTATCCGGGTGAAGAGAGAATATTAATACCCTCGCCAGATGTCAGCACCTATGACCAGATGCCAGAAATGAGCGCTCCAGAGGTGACAGAAAAATTGGTGGAAGCCATTAATAGTGGAAAGTTTGACACTATTATTTGCAATTACGCCAACTGTGATCAGGTGGGCCACACCGGTGACTTTGAAGCCTCGATCAAAGCTGTGGAAGCGGTCGATGCCTGTCTGGCCAAGGTTGTTGGCGCCGTTCACGCCGCAGGTGGTGAGCTGCTGATTACCGCTGATCACGGCAATGTTGAAGAGATGTTCGACGAATCCAATAATCAGCCTCATACCCAGCACACCACATTACCTGTGCCCCTAGTGTATGCCGGCCACCGTCAAATCAGTTTAGACCAAGGCGGCTCTCTGGCCGATATAGCACCAACAATGCTCGATCTGATGGGAATCGAAAAACCCAGCGAGATGACGGGGCGCTCTTTAGTTCGGTAATGAAAACCCTAGCCAGAACACAAGTTTTCATGGGGCGATTAGCCTGTAGGCTGTTGATCGGTTCAGTCTGTCTGAGTGCAAGCTTGAGCGGCCTAGCCGACGACCCAACACAGCAGCAACTGGATGAGCTAAAACGCACGATTTCCAGTCTCGAAAAGGCCCTACAGCAGCGCGATCAAGAACGTGATAGTTTGCAGTCGGAGCTCAAAACCGTAGAACTTGAAACCGCGTTGAGTAACAGCAAGATTCGCCGTCTGCGCAGCACTATTAATGATGTAAAGACTCAACTTACCGGTCTCAATCAGCAACAAACAGCGCTACAAAAACGCATCAACCGGCAAACGACAGTGATTGTTGAGCAGATAGCGGCCGCCTACAAATTGGGTAATCAAGAGCCTCTCAAGCTGCTGCTTAATCAAGAAGACCCTCAGCAGATAGCTCGCGTGTTCAAATACTACGATTATTTTTTACAGGCGCGCAGTGAAAAAATTGCCCAGTATAAAAGCGATGTTCAAGCGCTT
>JABJEX010000060.1 GCA_018663035.1 Porticoccaceae bacterium | reverse complement strand
TTTTTTTTGCGGAACACAGTCTATAAGCTAGCTTCAAATTCAGGCAGAGCTGCAAACAGGTCTGCCACCAGACCATAGTCAGCGACCGAGAAAATCGGCGCTTCTTCGTCTTTGTTGATGGCAACAATCACCTTACTATCCTTCATTCCGGCTAGATGCTGTATGGCGCCAGAGATACCCACGGCAATGTAGAGATCAGGAGCCACGATCTTACCGGTCTGCCCGACTTGCATGTCATTGGGTACAAATCCAGCATCGACCGCTGCTCGAGACGCACCTACGGCAGCGCCCAGCTTGTCGGCGATGCTATACAGCATGTCGAAATTCTCACCATTGCCCATGCCGCGACCACCAGATATAACAATTTCAGCCGCAGTCAGTTCAGGGCGATCTGATACAGCAACCTCTTCACCCACAAAAGATGAACCAACAGCACCGTGCGCAGACGCCAAAGACTCAATGCTCGCAGATCCACCCTCAGCAGAACTAGCGTCAAAGGCAGTGCCTCGCACTGTCATCACCTTAATCGCATCAAACGACTGAACTGTCGCAATTACGTTACCTGCATAAATGGGACGCTTAAATGTGTCCGCACTAACTACGGCACTAATGTCAGAGATAGCTTGAACGTCTAACAGCGCCGCTGCGCGAGGCATGATGTTTTTCGCGGTAGTAGTAGCGGTGGCCAAGATGTGGCTGTACGCAGCCCCAACTTCAGCGATCAACGGCGCTATGCTTTCAGCGAGTGCATTGGCATAGGCAGCATTATCTGCAACCAGAACTTTATTCACACCCGCAACCTTTGCCGCTTGCGCAGCTACATCTTGACAACCTTCACCGGCAACCAGAATGTCAATATCACCGCCGATAGCCTGTGCTGCTGTGATTGAGTTTAGAGTTGCAACATTTAATGCGCTGTTGTCGTGTTCAGCGATAACTAGAATACTCATGAGATCACCTTGGCTTCATTTTTCAATTTTTCAACAAGCTGCGCTACATCTTCAACTTTGATACCGGCTTGACGTTCGGCAGGAAGCTCGACGCCCAAAAGCTTAGTACGTGCAGCTACATCAACACCTAAATCAGCTGGTGTTGTTGTATCCAGAGGCTTTTTCTTGGCTTTCATAATATTGGGTAGTGATGCGTAACGGGGCTCGTTAAGGCGCAAGTCAGCAGTCACAATGGCTGGAAGCTCTAACGCTAGAGTCTGGAGGCCACCGTCAACTTCTCTGATTACCGTAGCCTTACCATCAGCAATGGATAACTCTGACGCAAACGTCGCCTGCCCACAGCCCATTAAGGCAGCCAGCATTTGACCAGTTTGGTTATTGTCGCCATCAATAGCTTGCTTGCCCATAAGGATAATGTCGGGCGCCTCTGAATCACAGATGGCCTTAAGGCACTTGGCAATTGCCAATGGCTCAAGAGCCTCATCTGTAGTGACCAGAATGCCTCGGTCTGCACCTAGAGCCATAGCGTTTCGCAGCTGATCCTGAGACTGCTGTGCGCCAACAGAGACGGCAACAACCTCGGTCGCGACGCCCTTCTCTTTAAGACGGACAGCTTCTTCAACTGCGATCTCACAGAATGGGTTAATCGACATTTTCACATTAGCCAAGTCGACATCAGTGTTGTCAGCCTTGGGTCTAACCTTGACGTTGTAATCGACAACGCGCTTCACGGCTACCAGTACTTTCATGGTCATCCTTCTAGACTAGTTAAAATCAAATTTGTAGGCTTGCAACAAGGTGCAAACCCCGCCATTTTTAAGGCGGTCATAGTGCCTAGATAACCCAGATAAATCAAGCGCATGCAGTACATATTTCGACCAACCAGTCAGCTTAAACTCGGCGTATTTTGGGCTGATTGCGGTAATTAATATAGAGTATGGCTATGGCTAAATGTTGTGTATAAAATGCGAACTCTAGTTATAAAACACTCTTTATTCAAAACACTCAGGGGAGATTAGGTTTGGAACGCGAATATATGGATTACGACGTGGTGATTGTTGGTGCAGGGCCATCTGGCCTGTCCGCTGCATGTCGCCTCAAGCAGGTCAACCCAGACATCTCTGTCTGTGTCGTAGAAAAAGGTTCTGAGGTAGGTGCACATATTCTGTCTGGGGCTGTTTTAGAGCCAAGCGCGCTAAATGAGCTGTTCCCTGACTGGGAAGCCATGGGTGCCCCAGTACTCACACCGGTAACTGACGACCATATCTTTATTTTTAGAAACGCCGAGAAGCGCTTTAAAGTACCTGGTCTGTTTGCCCCTAAAACCATGCACAATCACGGTAATTACGTAATAAGCCTCGGCAAGCTATGTCGCTGGCTGGCCGAGCAGGCCGAAAATCTTGGTGTTGAGGTTTTCCCAGGATTTGCCGCCGCAGAGGTGCTCTACGGCGATAACAATGAAGTCTTGGGCATAGCTACAGGTGATATGGGTGTTTCTGATACTGGCGAGCAAAAGGATTCTTACATGCAGGGCATGGAACTGCGTGCTAAATACACTCTCTTCTCAGAGGGTTGCCGCGGTCATCTTGGAAAACAAATCATCGCAAAATACCAATTGGATGCCGGCAAAGACCCACAGCACTACGCTATTGGCATCAAAGAGCTTTGGAAGATACCTGCGGAACAACATAAGCCTGGCCTGGTAGTTCATAGCGCTGGCTGGCCGCTTGATGAGACTGATTCTTTGGGCGGCGGTTTCCTTTATCACCTCGAGGACAATCAGGTTGCGCTTGGTTTGATCACCAATCTGTCATACACCAATCCGCATGTCAGCCCATACGATGAGTTCCAGCGCTACAAGCACCATCCAGAGATTAAGCAGTATCTCGAGGGTGGTGAGCGCCTAACCTACGGTGCGCGGGCCCTTCTCAAAGGAGGATTGCAGTCGCAACCTAAGATGTCTTTCCCTGGAGGCCTTTTGATTGGTGATGATGCCGGGACTCTCAACTTTGCAAAAATTAAGGGTACCCATACCGCCATGAAGTCTGGCATGGTCGCTGCTGAAACCATTGCTGAAGCATTGGCAGCTGATAAAAGTAATATGGACCTAGTGGAATATGCTGCGGCATATAAGGCTTCCTGGGCATATAAAGAGCTACATATGCAGCGTAACTTTGGCCCGGCACAGCATAAGTTCGGCAATATTATTGGCTCTGCTTACGCCTTTATTGACATAAATATCTTTAACGGCCTTTTGCCATGGACTATGAGCGATAAGATCGCTGATCACGAGACATTAAAGCCGGCGAGTGAATGCGCCAAAATTGACTACCCCAAGCCCGATGGCAAACTCAGCTTTGATAAAGCCTCTTCGGTGTTCATGTCCAATACGAACCACGAGGAAGATCAGCCCTGTCATCTAGTGCTGGCGGATCCGGACTTGCCGATTAATAAAAATCTTGAGCTCTATGATGAGCCCGCTCAGCGTTATTGCCCTGCCGGAGTTTATGAGGTTTTGGAAAACGATGACGGCAGTAAACGCTTTCAGATTAACGCGCAGAACTGCGTGCACTGCAAGACCTGTGACATCAAGGAGCCCAGCCAAAACATTAATTGGGTAACTCCAGAGGGTGCAGGTGGCCCCAACTATCCCAATATGTAACTGCGAGAATCAAAAAAGGCGGCTCTCTTAGGAGAGCCGCCTTTTTTTTGTTTAACAAAAGCCTTAGTTACTCTAAGGACCCTAGCCGAAAGTATTGGCCCATGCTTTCTACATAGAGCCCCGGCGTACCCTCATCCAGCTGAAGTTCCTGTCCCCACTCAACCAATTGATAGTAAGTCCCCCGACTCAGTAGGCCCGTTAAATTTCCCCTCACCTTGACCAGTGGTGTAGGTGCGTCGCTATCGGCTTCAAACTCCACCCATAACGGATTGTCATGTCCAAGAACAATAGACTCCCCAGTAGAGGTTGTAAGTAAAATAGCCTGCCGGGAGTGCCGCATCTCTCTCTGGGCAGAAATAATAAAAAACGGTGCCACATCAACCTGTATTTGCCACTTTTCTACTGGGGTTACCAGATAGTAGAGCCCCGCTTCACGCTTAATAATTCTCGAAAAAAGCTTCACCAGTGGCCGGCGCTTAATCTCCCTTCCCTCGTGAATCCAGCGTCCCTCACGATCCACCCGCATATCCATATCCCCGCTTTTATCTGGGTTCCACAGGTGAACTGGCGGCAAATCATCAGAGGATTTATTTTGTTCGTTGAGAAGATCGGCAAACAGCAGTTCCAGACTGGCATTGCTAGTGCCACTGACTGCATCGGGCTTATAAGACCGGCTCATTTTTTTGGTTTAGGTGTTTTAGCAGATTTAGACTGTCTGGCATTGGCGTGGTATTGGCCACGATTGCCCATGGTCACGCCAATATTGGTAATAAATTCCATCAGCTCTTTAGTGTCAGTGCGGTAGTTCCAGCTACGGTTAAAGCATAGTTCTACTGCACCCTGAGCCAGAGCCCAACAGGCAAGGTAATGAAAATGAGGGGGAACATCTTCCAATACGCCCTCACCTATCAAGCCAGTCATTAGCGTACTCAGAGATTCCTCATTAGAGCGTCGGGTTGCGTGCAATTCCTCGAGCTGTTCGGCGATATCAGAGGCATCTGCAAGCCTGACTTCGAGCTGCTGCACCAAGCGATCCAATTCAGGGCGCTCCAGACGAGCTTGAAAATAACCCTTGGCGGCGGCACCAGAGTCTCCACCTTCGGCTTTGACAATACCCTCTGCCAATACATTGGTGATATTGCGCTCATAGTCGAGCATGATTCGGGCAAGAATTTCATTTTTGGTGAGAAAGTGTTTGTAGACAGTACCCTTGCCTATTCCGGCTACAGCAGCGATTTTAGACACGGTAACTCGGTCTATGCTCTCCTTAAGAAACAGCTCAAGCGCGGCATCAATAATCTTCTGCTCGCGAGCTAAGAATATTTTCTTTTTCTCACGAATCCGATCAGCGCTGGAGGTTTTGTTACTCATAATACAAGGGCATCTTCCGTTTTGGCGTCTCAACTATAGACTTAGACTGCGATTGCTGGCACGAATAAACTCTTCTTTCAATGCATCGAAAGTCTGTACAGCCGGAAACTGGGGGAACTCATCAATCACATTTTGCGGCGCATGAAACAGGATACCGGCATCAGCCTCGGCAAGCATTGTTGTGTCATTATACGAGTCACCAGCAGCTATAGTTCTATAATAGATGCTTTTAAAGGCAACAATTGCCTGACGCTTGGGATTGGCCTGACGCAGTCTGTAATTGGTCACTGTGCCATCAGCATCATATTCTAGTCTGTGGCATAGCAATGTCGGATAACCCAGTTGTTTCATTAGGGGGCTGGCGAATTCATAGAATGTGTCAGAGAGGATAACCACTTGAAAACGTTCCCTCAGCCAGTCGATAAAATCACGTGCGCCGTCCAGCGGCTGCAAGGTCGCAATCACTTCCTGAATTTCATTTAGCCCAAGACCATGCTCTTTTAGAATCTCTAGGCGATAGTTCATTAGGACATCGTAGTCGGGCTCGTCTCTTGTTGTCTTTTTAAGAGCTTCTATGCCAGTCTTTTCCGCAAAGGCTATCCAAATTTCTGGGACTAAAACCCCTTCCAGATCTAAACAGGCAATTTCCACAAAATCTCTCCAAAAAAATGATCACTGCATGCTACTGAAAATCACCGCAGTCCGCAATTAACCAAGAGCCAATGCATCTAAAATACCGGCTATTACTGAGGATTCAGCGCAAAAAGTTATAAGGCTATAGCCCCTAATTCTTTTTACCCCCAGAGCGACTTTGCTATAGTCGCGCCAAAATTTGCGAGGCTTGTCACTAAGCCTCTCCTAAACTGAAAATCTGTAAAAGAGACCTTTAAATGAGTGATTCCGCGTCCGCCATAAATTTAATCGACATCGACAGTATGCTCTCTAGCAAAACACCGCAGGAAATCTTGCGCTATGCCTTAGAGAATCACGACAACATCGCGATTTCGTTTAGTGGCGCAGAAGACGTAGCACTTGTCGATATGGCACATCGTATACGTTCTGATATCCAGGTCTTTTCGCTGGATACTGGCCGCTTGCATGCCGAAACCTACCGCTTTATCGAAAAGGTGCGCAAGCATTACGGAATCGCAATAGATTTGGTCATGCCAGAGGCTTCAAAAGTGGAGGCGTTAGTGAAGAGCAAAGGTTTGTTTAGCTTCTATGAAGATGACCACAAAGAATGTTGTGGAATTCGAAAAATTGCCCCATTGCGAAAGCAACTACTGACCGTTGACGCTTGGATTACCGGGCAGCGACGTGACCAGAGCCCCGGTACCAGAGCTGCCGTTCCTGTGATTCAGGATGACAAAGCATTTGCCCGACCCGAAGATCAGCTAACTAAGTTCAATCCGTTGGCCAACTGGACCTCACAACAGGTGTGGGATTATATTCGCTCCAATAACGTACCCTACAATGAATTGCATGATAAAGGATTTGTAAGTATTGGTTGCGAGCCCTGCACCAGACCTACGGGGCCAGGCCAGCATGAGCGCGAGGGTCGCTGGTGGTGGGAAGAAGCGACCAAAAAAGAGTGCGGCTTACACGCCGTAAATATTGAGAGCTAATCCATTTGAAGATTACGCTGGTTAAAAAGATACTTGCAGACGGCTCGGCGTGCAAAAAATGCGCTGAGGTTGAAGCCAAAATGCATCAGGCTGATCAGTTTAAGTTTATTGATCGAGTGGTGCTGGCTGATGAGACTGACCCTAAGTCCGAAGGTATGTTGTTAGCGGGCAAATACAATATCGACCGCGCGCCCTTTTTTATCGTTGAATCTGAGAGCGCGCCGGCCAAGATCTATACCGTCTACTACAGGTTTGTAAAAGAAATACTCAATGGTCAGATGACCGAGGACCAAGAGTTGCGAGAAATTCAGGATAATCACCCCGATCTGGATTTTATCTAAACGGTGCTCTGCGGCTTAGAACCGTCAGTAAACCGGTAGGTCTATTCCCTCAAAAAACTTCTCCTGCGCTTGCTTGTTAGGCAGAGCCATTGCCTGATCAACTACATTTCGCGTCAGATGCGGCGCAAAGGCATTTATAAAATCATACATATAGCCCCTGAGGTAGGTGCCTTTGCGAAACCCAATGCTTGTCACGCTAGAATCGAAGAGGTGAGATGCTTCAATGGCTACCAGGTCTGTGTCTACCTCTGGATCATAGGCCATATGAGCCACGATTCCGATTCCTAGACCAAGCCTTACATAGGTCTTAATTACATCAGCATCGGTGGCAGTAAACACGACTTTGGGTTTTAAGCCTCGATTACCAAAGGCATCGTCTAGTTTTGACCGCCCAGTAAAGCCAAATACATAGGTAACAATCTGATGTTCGGCGACATCTTCGAGCGATATCCTATCCAGCTTTGTAAGAGGATGATCCCTGGGCACCAAAATGCAACGATTCCATCTATAACAGGGCATCATTAGCAGATCCGAAAACAGCTCTAAGGCCTCAGTCGCGATTGCAAAATCTACTGTACCATCAGCGGCTTTTTCAGAAATTTGGATTGGTGTCCCCTGATGCATATGCAGTGACACATCAGGGTATTTACCAATAAAACCCTGAATCACCTTAGGCAAGGCATAGCGGGCCTGAGTATGGGTGGTCGCTATAGATAAGCTGCCCTGATCTGGGCTGTTATGTTCTTGGGTGAGCTGTTTGATGCTCTCTACCTGCCGAAGAATATCCCCCGCTATTTTAAGAATCTCTTGGCCCGTAGGGGTGACTCTTGTTAGATGTTTGCCACTGCGGGAGAAGATTTCTACACCTAGCTCATCTTCAAGAAGACGGATTTGCTTACTTATACCTGGCTGAGAGGTATATAAACTGGCAGCAGTGGCGGACACGTTTAGGTCATGATGAGCCACTTCCCAAATATAGCGCAGTTGTTGCAACTTCATAATGGTGCCCTCAGGCTTTTCGGTGGACATTCCCAATATACTCTAAAGCTATAAAAATATACAAATTTATTCCTTCTTAGAATACCGCTTAGTTGATAGAGTACCGCCTCCTTAAAAGAGTAGTTGCCCACTGTGATTGATATTTTGTTCTACATAGCCGCCGGTGCTGGCGTAGGCCTAGCTATAGGATTGACTGGCGTTGGCGGTGGGTCCCTGATGACGCCGTTACTTATACTCTTCGGCTTCCCCTACAACGTCGCCATAGGCACAGACTTGCTCTATGCCGCGATTACTAAAGCCGGAGGTATGGTCTCGCATACACGGCGCAAAACGGTCGAGTGGCGTATTGTTGGCTATCTGGCGGCGGGTAGCTTACCTGCATCACTATTGACAGCGCAGTTACTGAGCAGTTTTTTCTCCGACTCATCGGAATATCAAAGCCTTTTGACGCGCAGCCTTGGGGTCATGCTGGTATTAACTGCCACTGTGATACTTCTAAATGGCCGGCTACGCAAAACCGCAGATACCAGCAGTGTCAAGACAGGAGAATTCTTAAAGCGTCACAATCATTGGGTAGTTTTCTTTGCCGGTATATTCCTGGGGGTCTTTGTTACCCTCTCCTCGGTGGGCGCCGGCGCTTTTTGCGCTGCTATTCTGCTGGTGCTTTACCCACGACTACCCGCCTTGCATGTTATAGGCACAGACATATCCCATGCTGTGCCCCTGACATTAATTGCCGGTCTCGGTCATTTCATCTTGTTAGGCAATGTCGACTTTATGCTGCTGGGCTGCCTGTTAATAGGGTCTTTGCCAGCTATCCATCTTGGCACTGCCCTAGCCTCGCGAATCCCGGGCAATATTTTACAGACCACCATAGCCACAGTTCTGTTGGCTATGGGTATTAAATTTGCGGTATTTTAGATCGATTCGCCGTTAGAAAGTCCCAAATCCAAAGCGGCTCCAAAACAGGGCAAATAGGCATAGATAAAAAAGATAGTAGAGCGGTGAATGACGAGACAGTTTACGTTGATCTCGACTCTGGGATGCGAGCTCATCCTCCAGTTGACGCTGCTCAATTTCGACCATTAGGAAATAGCGGTCCTCCCCACGAGGACTGTCTAAGTACCGTCTAACGACCTCTGGGTCAGACAGACCCTGAAATTTCTTCGATCTTATCAATGGTCGTCACTATTCACTTCATTGGCAACCCCGTGGGGTACGTGACCGGTAGCGACGTATTCGCTAGCTGATGTGCAGTGAACTTGCTGATCGTCGAAAAATACGTCGGCACCAAATGAATTTAAAAAGTCCCCTTTACTCAGGCCGCCAAGAAATAAGCTTTCATCAATACGAATGCCCCAAGATCTAAGTGTGCGCACCACTCTCTCATGGGCTGGTGCCGCTCGAGCAGTCACCAAAGCGGTTCGAATCGGACATTCGTCAACCGGAAACTCTGCCTGCAATCCATGCAATGCCTGCAAAAAATTTTTAAACGGGCCAGCGTCCAACGGTTGGCGTGCAGATGCCTTTTCATTGGCAGTAAACGCATCTAAGCCCTGCTCCTTGAAAATTCTCTCAGAGGCGTCAGAAAACAGCACGGCGTCACCGTCAAAGGCAAAACGCAACTCGTCTGACTCACTTGGACCATTCTTAGAGGGCAGCAATGTCGCTGCGGCCATGCCACTATCGAGTGCTCTGCGGACATCATCAGCATGAGTAGATAGAAAGAGGTGACAGGCAAAGGCGGAAACATAACGATAGGGGCTATTGCCACCAGAAAACGCTGCCCGTGAAATATTGAGGCCGTAATGTGCGATGGAGTTAAACACCCTTAGGCCAGTGTCAGCAGAGTTTCTCGATAGCAGAATAATCTCTACCCTCGGATCACCACCAAGTTTTTCATTAATCCTAAGTAACTTAGTGGCTAGCGGAAACGCTTCACCAGGCTGGAGGATGTCGTCTTCATGTTCTCGCTGATACTCTGCATAGGCCGCAACGCCCTCATTTTCGTAAATGCTGTGGCTTTCACGCATATCAAAAAGTGCGGTCGAAGAAATGGCAATAACCAGTTTTGGGCCTACAGACATTGGCATATTAGTCTCTCGCGGCATCCTCTGAATTGAGTTCTTGCGTGTTCTCCTCAGCAAAATACTCCTGAGTTAGCTTAAATACTACTGGTGCCAGAAAAATTAGCGCAATTAGGTTGGGGATCGCCATTAGTCCATTGAGGGCATCAGTCATTTTCCACACCAGCTCTAGACTCATCTGAGTGCCTACAAAAATGCCTATTACCCACAGGACTCGGAATGGCGTGATCACCTTGGGACCTAGCAAGAACTCTGCGCAGCGCTCCCCGTAATAACTCCATCCCAGCATGGTGGTAAAGGCAAACAGTGCGACACAGACGGACAAAATCATATCGCCTGCAGGCAATGCGCTGTTGAATGCGGCCAACGTCATGCCTGCACCCTGCGTCTCGCCACTCCAAACACCGGTTACAATCAACACTAGTCCAGTCATGGTACAGATGATTAACGTGTCTATAAATGTACCCAGCATCGCAATGGTGCCCTGACGTACAGGACTATTTGTCTCGGCGGCAGCATGGGCTATAGGCGCAGACCCCAGTCCCGCTTCGTTTGAGAAAATACCTCTCGCAATACCCATGCGCAGTGCAAGCATAAGCGTTGCCCCTGCAAACCCACCTGTCGCAGCCGCGCCATTGAATGCGCTATCTACGACTAGCACTACGGCTCCGGGAATGGCCCCGGCATGGGTTATTAAAATAACTAGTGTCGCAGAGATATACAGCAATGCCATGAAAGGTACTAGCTTACCCGCAACCACTGCGATTCTCTTGATACCACCTAGCAGCACCACTCCCACTAGGGTTGCCATTACCAGACCACTAGCAATGGTTGGTATCGCAAAGTTAGTTTCCAGAACCTGAGAGACAGCATTGGATTGCACTGTGTTCGCCAGCCCAAACCCTGCCAGCGAGCCAAAAAGAGCAAATGCCATTCCGAGCCATTTCCAATTGGCACCCAAGCCGTTTTTAATATAATACATTGGCCCGCCGACTTTGCGCCCTAGCTCATCGGTCTCGCGATAATTAACCGCCAATACAGCTTCTGCGTACTTGGTTGCCATACCTACAAAAGCGGCGCACCACATCCAAAACAGCGCCCCCGGGCCACCGAGGCCGATAGCTGTAGCAACACCGGCAATATTCCCCATACCAATGGTGGATGACAACGACGTCATTAGGGCATTAAAGGGGGTAATCTCGCCTTCACCGCTGCCTTTGCGGCCTTTAAATAACTGTTTGAATGCGTAGGGAATATGACTAATAGTCATGCCCTTAAGGCCAATTGTCAGATAAATACCCGTACCCAAAAGTAGGCACAGCATTACCGGACCCCAAACAAACCCATTGACCGCGTCAATTACCTGTTCAAACATATTAAATCCCTATTTATTATTTTAGTAAGCTAATTTGTCCTGCTGTGCCAACAGGCCAAATAAACCCCCTGTATGCACAAACACTATATCGCTGGCGCCGGAATAACGCCCAGCCTTAATCTCTTCAACCATCCCGTAAAACGCCTTGCCGGTATAAACCGGATCCAGGATCACACCTTCTAACGCAGCTAAATCTTTGATCATGGCAAATACCTCCGGGCCGGCAAGTCCATAATCCGGACCGATATAACCATCATTTGTAGCTATCTTCAGTCGCTCTATTTCAATCGGTATCTGATACTGCTTAATCCACTGCTGAATGTCCTCGAGGACCCGTCGCTCAAAGTACGCACTATTATCACAGACCGCATAGCCTTCAACCTGCGCGGAGAGACCCAACAGTTTGCACCCCACCGTGAGCCCAGCCTGAGTGCCCCCAGATCCCGTGGCATGAATAATATAACTAGGCTCAATCTTTTCTGTAGAAAAGTCAGCCATTAACTCTTCGGCCGCTGCCACGTAGCCCCAAAGACCAGTGCCATTACTACCACCGGTAGGAATTGAATAACAGCACCTACCCTGGGCTGCATACTGCGTCTGCCAAGACTCAAAAAGTCCATCAAGCTGTTTGAATTCCTGTTGACTGTAATGGCTGATAGTTGCCCCTGCTAGCTGGTCGAGCAGAAGATTACCAACAGGCTGCGGCTTTATATCTGAACGCAGCAACAGATGCACCTTCAGCCCCAGCTGTGCGCCGAGAATTGCCACAGCCCGGCAGTGATTAGACTGAACGCCACCAGAGGTGATAATAGTGTCACAGCCTTTGGCTAGGGCGTCTGCAAGGAGATATTCGAGCTTGCGAACCTTATTACCTGAGGTTACACAGCCAGTCTGATCATCGCGTTTGATCCAGATACGTGGACAATCAGATGCTCTTTTTGCGAGCTGCTCGGAGAGCCGATCCAACGCATGAAAAGGCGTTGGCGCCTGGGCTAGATTAAGTTTTTTTGGGTAGGGAATCATAATGATGGAGCCCGTGGAGCGGGCCCCATGACCGTTGCTGAAATCAACAACTAAATAGCTTTGATGGTGCCCTTGGGCAGCACTGCATGAACAGCCGCCTTCTGGAACTTAAGTTCAAGATTATTGCTGACTTCAATTACCACGTAGCCACCGTCAATCTTGGTGACCTTGCCAAGCATACCACTGGTCATTACAACTTCATCGCCTTTAGCCAGAGCTTCAACAAGATCGGCGTGCTCCTTTTGACGCTTGCGCTGCGGTCTAATCAGCATGAAGTAAAAGAAGACAAACAGACCACCAAACATGACCAGAGTAAACATTGGGTTAGCTTCTGGGGCACCAGCAGACTGAGCATAAGCGCTTGAGATAAATAACATAGGTAAATTTCCTTGAACTAGTTTTAACTAAATAATAGAGGGGTTAACTGAGGTTTTCCTGCACCCAGCTAAGGGCGTCTTCATGATGTGTTTTGGTTTTGACCTTATCCATAACATGAGCAATACGACCGTCTTTGCCGATAATAAAAGTCGACCTAAGGACGCCCATGAATTCGCGACCCATAAACTTCTTAAGACCCCAGGCTCCAAATTTTTCTGTAACCGCATGGTCCTCATCAGAGAGAAGAGTAAAATTGAGTTCTTGTTTATCTTCGAACTTAACTAGCCTATCTACAGAGTCTGGGCTTACCGCCAATACCACCGTATCCAGCGCATCAAAGGCCTTCTTGCTGTCGCGAATACCACAGGCTTGCACTGTGCAGCCAGGGGTCATGGCCTTTGGATAAAAATACAGTACAACGTTTTTACTGTTTTGAAACTCTTTAAGGCTGACCTTTTTGCCTCGCTGATCTAACAATGAAAACGCCGGAGCGACCTTTCCCACCTGAGCAAGTGCCACAGTTTTCTCCCAACAGAATAACCAATAAATTAGCGCAGTACTTTAGCAAACTTTTCTGGCGCATCGCTAATGAATACTGGGTTTATTTTTCTCAAAGTAAAAAAAAGGCCACTGAGAATTACTCAGCGGCCTTTTTAAGCATTGCTCGAAGGCTAATTATGGCAGTAGATGTTGAACAGCGTCACGCTCTTCTGTCAGCTCTTTTTCTGTTGCTGACATTTTATCACGAGAGAAATCATTAATTTCCAGACCCTGAACAATCTCCCAATCGCCATTTTTGCAAACGCAGGGGAAGGAGTAAATCAAACCCTCAGTAATGCCATAGCTGCCATCGCTGTATACCCCCATGCTAACCCAATCGCCTTCTGCTGTACCCAGCGCCCAGCTGCGCATATGGGCAATAGCGGCATTAGCGGCTGAGGCCGCACTCGAGGCGCCACGCGCGTTGATAATAGCCGCACCACGCTGCTGGACCGTAGGAATAAAGTCAGACTCGTACCAGCTCTGGTCGACCATGCTCATGGCAGGCTCGCCATTTACCATAGCCTGATGCAAGTCAGGATACTGAGTCGCTGAGTGGTTACCCCAGATAGTCATATTAGTTACATCATTGATACTGGTACCTGTCTTGTTAGCAATCTGCGTTAGGGCGCGATTGTGGTCAAGACGGGTCATAGCAGTAAACTGACGGGGATCAATATCTGGCGCATTGCGCTGGGCGATTAATGAGTTAGTGTTGGCAGGGTTGCCTACTACTAGCACCTTAATCTCTTTTGAAGCGTTATCATTGATTGCCTTGCCCTGAGCAGAGAAAATTGCCGCATTGGCTTCTAACAGGTCCTTGCGCTCCATACCAGGTCCACGAGGACGCGCGCCAACTAACAGAGCATAGTCTGCGTCTTTAAAAGCGACCGCAGCATCATCTGTGCAAACCATTCCAGCTAGCAGTGGAAATGCGCAATCTTCTAGTTCCATGGCCACACCTTTGAGAGCCTCAAGGGCCGGTGTGATTTCTAACATCTGCAAAATTACAGGTTGATTTGGGCCAAGCATTTCGCCAGCGGCGATGCGGAACAGAAGGGAATAACTAATTTGCCCAGCTGCACCTGTAACAGTAACGCGAACGGGTGAGGTCACAGTGAATCTCCGTAAATGAATAAAGTTGGATTGGGAAAGCTTCGTTTCGGGCGCCATTATAATGGCGCCTCAGAAAAATGCATCACTAGCGGGAGTCAAAGCGGCTAAACCACTATTACCCAGGGCATCTATTGGACGATAAGGGCTTTATGAGGTAAGTCTTTTGTAGACTATGTCCATTTCGCTGTACAACTGGTCTTTAAAATCAGCTGCACTGGTATCTAAACGGGCCACAATCTCGACGAGGTGCTCGTTGTCTTCCCGCCCACCCCACTGCTTATGGTAGCTACCATCCTGGTAACCATTGTCCTGGCGGAAGAAATTCAAAACATTCTTGCCGACATAGCCAACGTAAAGGCTTTCAAAATCCATGTTAATGCCGTTCATCAGTCGGGCAAATCCGGCAACATCAAAATCTTTGCTGATTAATGTCTGGGCTGTAAATTGCTCTAGATCTTCAGCAAAGTTATCACCACCCTGCTGCTGTGCAAATTCAGCAACAACTAGCTCAGCAATGCTGTTATTTGAATCACCTTTAAGTAACAGCAAGCTCAAACCGAAGTGCCAGATATCAACTAGCTCAAGGGCAATTTGATCCACATCTGGGGTCTGCTTTTTCCACCACTTCCAGCCGTAATGATCCAATAGCTCGGCGCATTCGACCCAAATCGCTCTGTACCATTCGAAGTTTTGTTGAGTCCAGTCTGCATGCACCTTTGTGTTCATATCACCCTGCAGTTCCAGCATGGTTACAATCTGTTGTTTCATAATGCTTCCTTATGCGCGGACAAAGCCATTGGCCATTTTCTCGTAGCCTATGCTGGTATTTGGGCCGTGGCCTGTTACCACCACTGCGTCATCGTCGAGACTATAGATTCGCTCTTTGATAGAGGTAACGATCTGATCAAAATTACCCCCCGGTAGGTCTGTACGACCAATGCTGCCCTGGAAGAGAGTATCCCCTGCTATCAGAGTCTTGTATTCCTCAAAATAAAAACTGATCGATCCGGGTGTATGTCCAGGTGTGTGAATGGCGACACCACCACAGCATCCAAGTTCATGATCATCTTTAAGGTAATGGTCAGGCTCTGGAAGTTTTACCGCAGGCACTCCGAAACGAGCACATTGCTCCTCGACCATATCCCAGAGAAACTGATCGCCTTCATGCAGATAGATAGGCGCACCAGTAGCATTTTTAATCTCGCCTGCAGCAAGAATATGATCAAGATGAGCATGCGTATGAATTATCGCTACAGCTTTGAGATTGAGCTCGTTGAGCAGAGCCAGAATCTGATCCGCATTACCGCCTGGATCCACCACCAGAGCTCGGCCCGATAGTCGATCACCAATGACTGAACAGTTACAACCCAGAGGCCCCACAGGGAATGTGCGGATAATAAATTGTGATTCTGGGGTTGCTAAATCAGGCATACAGTCTACTCGGTAAGTTCTAATTGGTGGGTATTCTAAACAATCGGTGGAAATTTTGTGTGGTAATTTCAGCTAATTCATCCACTGTAACACCTTTAATGGCGGCTACAGTTTCCGCAACCTCGCGAACATACTGAGGTTCATTTTGCTTTCCCCTGTAGGGTACAGGCGCAAGCCATGGTGAATCTGTCTCTACTAGAAGTCGATCTAATGGTACCTTTGCTACCACCACGCGCAGTTCATTGGCGGTTTTAAACGTCACAATCCCAGAAAACGAAATATAGAAATTTAAATCTAGCGCCGCTTTTGCCATCTCCCAGTTTTCGGTAAAACAGTGCATTACGCCGCCAGCAGGCAAGGGATATTGACGCAGTAAATCAATGGTTTCGGTTCGCGCATCTCTGGTGTGAATGATAATCGGCTTATCGGTCAACTGACTAGCTTTGAGATGATTTATAAAGCTATCACGCTGCCACTGATGGGTCTCTGCACTGTAAAAGTTATCTAGCCCAGTCTCTCCAATAGCCACCACAGAGGGTGCCTTTGATAGGGCCACCAGCTCTTCGACGCAGGGGACCGGCCGATCAATCTTCTGTAGAGGATGAACACCGACCGAGGAAAAAACGTTGTCGTATGCAGCAGTAATTTTGACCAGTGAGGCTGAGGTATCTAGGTCAACTGCAACCGTTAGAAACTTGCCGACACCCCGCGCCTGGGCATCTTCAATTACCGACCTGAGGCCGCCGTCTCGATCACTTAAATCTAAATGGTCAAGATGACAGTGGGAATCTACCAACATAGGTTTTTATTCTTTTATTACATGGTTAGGGTAGGATGAAGGGAGGTCACCTTACCAGTTAATGCCTGCTCAATCTGTATCTTAAGCTCTGCTTGATCTGCAGTAAACTGTACTCCCACTCCCTCGCGTTGTGAACTCCCCGACCCGCGGTGTGCAACCCAAATCACTTTCCCCGTTAAAGGAATCGGCTCGCTGTGCAGATATATGTTTAATAGAAAGAAAATATCATCGCCTAACTCATGATTTTTCCTGGTTGGCACGAACAGGGCGCCACCCTCAACAAAAGACATATAGTGCTCGTAAAGCGCAGTCTCATCCTTGATCTCTAAGGCTAAAATCCCGCCCTTGCCACCACTAAAGCCGCTCTTACCTGCCATAAACTCTCTCCCTGCAAACCCTGGTGCTCCTAACAGCTCTAAGTGCTGCCTAACATTAGTAAGAGATTAGCACATGCTGTCCAAACCATTGTCCGGAATAGGTATTTGTCTACCTTGATCATTTAGCGACGACGGAATACCTGCATCCAATCCATAAACAGCTCCTCCAGAAGCAGCTGTGCATTGATATTTGATTTAGAGAGGGCCCAACCGCGAGCCTTTTGTAGCTTATCTGCAAATGTGAAAAGCGCTGCATTAGGACTGTTTTGCAGCTCGCCAGTTACCAGTCTATGGAGGTAGCCAAGAAACCACTCTAACACCTGATCGAGATTGAGCTTTTGGCACTGCTGGGCTGCATCTAAGGGCGAGAGGTCGGCCTGGCGTACAAGGTCAATCAGGGCCTCAAAATCCTGTCTCTGTTTAAGGCTATCGCCCTGCATATACTCCAGAGCAAGCAGTGGACGGCCTCCTGCAAGCTGAAGACAGTTCTGAGTCATAGCGGCATCACCGCTTACTTCGGCGAGCCATCGAGTAGCGGTCTCGGAGTCTGGTATTGGAAGGCTCTCGACCTGACAGCGACTTCGAACAGTGGCGGGAATATCACTGGGCCTGTAGGAGACTAAAATCAGTAAGGTATTTTTCTGTGGCTCTTCCAGATTCTTTAGCAACGCGTTAAACGCATTACGGTTCATCGCTTCGGCCAAGGTGATTAGAGCCACTTTCCAACCGCCCTGCTGGGCTGTTTTAGACAGTTTATTGATAACCTGTCGCACTTCATCCACCTTGATAGCTGACTGCTTGGGCTGGTCAGGTTCTGACTGAGAGCTCAAGGGCCCTAATATGGACAGATCTGGGTGGTTACCTGCCAGCAATAGGTGGCAACCCTTACAGTTGCCACAGGCGTACTTACTCATTTCTGCGGTGCACAGCAAGCGTTGAGCAAAGGCAATGGCTATGCGCTCAACGCCTATGCCTTTTGGCCCTGTTAGCATAAGCGCATGTGACAGGCGCGATTGCTCGAGCTGACGATTAAACCGCTGCCAAACGGGCTCCTGCCAAGGCAGCGGCAAGGCCAGAGGCATCGGGCCGGCAGGCTGTTGCTCATCCATTAACCGGACTCCTCTGAGGAAAACCAAAATGCCTCTAGGGCAATACTAATCTCGCGCTGCACCGACTCCAATGACTGCGAGGCATCAATAACGACACAGCGATCCTGATTTTGCTGTGCAATTTCTAGGTAACCTTCGCGTACCCGATGAAAAAATTCTGCCTTTTCGCGCTCGAAACGGTCCGGCTCACTGCGTTCGTTGGCACGTTGCAACCCTATTTCTACGGGTATATCCAGAATCAGGGTAAGGTCAGGCCGCAGGCTGCCCTGCACAATAAGTTCTAGCTCAGCAATAAGATCACTG
>JABJEX010000059.1 GCA_018663035.1 Porticoccaceae bacterium | reverse complement strand
TTTACGTGCTGCGATTTCCAGTGCTAACTGCTGTTCCAGATTATCCGAATCCAGCATTAGTCTCTATCTCGCCCCATGATCGCTGACATAGCACAGCGGATTGTGGCTTTTTTACAGGGGGGTAAAACTCCTTTTAAACAGTATTCCTAAACGCGGAAAACACAAATAGTCGCCGAATCAAACACCTATTACAACCATAGTCCAACACTGAATAGAATGCAGAATTCAACGACACTAAAGCGGCCAACCTAGACGACTAACCGAATTCAAAGAGTCGCTGTACCTCTAGGTGCAAAGCTTCGGCGATTTTTTCAAGATTATCAAACCGCGGCCCGAAAATACCTCGCTCTATATTGCTGATGGACTCTATGGTGAGTCCGGTTGCATCAGCCAGCTGCTCCTGAGTCATATTTCGCTGAGCCCTGAGGAGCTTTAATCTGGCCCCAAATTGCACTTTTAAATTAGCCATAACAACATTCCCGAAGAAAAAATGGCAGTAAAACCAGTTAAATTTTCAATCTAGCGAAGTCGTAGTTCTTATTTAACAAAGCCTAACTTCGTTTTTAATAGGACCGAGAACTAACTCTCTTTTTGTAAGACGAGTGCCGAATTAGCTGGCCCTTACAGATGATTTAGACAGCGCGCTGCCACCTGAATTCAGTCCTCTCATCTCGACGGGCCTAGCGGGTTATTTATCGCAAATACCAATTAACGGCCACTCTCTGTGCTAGGCTCATCCTACATTGCCAACTAGCGCTTAAAACCAAGATGACCGCTGCCCAACACTTTATTAATCGCAACCAGCTGCCACAGAGTTATCTGCAGTCAGCCGAACGCTGGTTTAGTCTTTTACTTGAGCAATTTGCTAGTCAGTACCAGCCTCAACTGCCACCACAGATACTGGGAATTAATGGCTCCCAAGGATCGGGAAAGTCCACCATGGCAGATTATTTATGCAGCATAGCCGGCGAGCGCCATGGCATTCAGACTGTTAATCTCTCTATGGATGACTTTTATTTGACCAAGCAACAACGTCTGCATCTGGCCGATACTGTGCACCCTTTACTGGCGACCCGCGGCGTGCCGGGCACCCATGATATAGAACTTATGATAGAGACGATTAACAGCTTAAAGGCGGGCAAGCCAACTCTGATTACAAGATTTGACAAGAGTACAGATGATCGCGTGCCAGCCTCGCAACTTGAAATGGTTACGGGCCCTGTAGGGCTAATCATCATAGAGGGCTGGTGCTTGGGTGCTACCGCGGCGTCAGACAGCGACCTGATCAATCCAATCAATGAGTTAGAGCGTCGGCAAGACAGTCAGGGAGTTTGGCGCCACTATGTCAATCGAGCTCTCGCGGGCAGCTATCAGCAACTTTTTTTCCTAATAGATCAGTTGATTATGCTGCAAGCTCCATCCTTTGAGAGAGTTTTTAAGTGGCGCCTGGAGCAGGAGACAAAACTTAGAAAGTCACTGGCGCAAGATGCAAATTCTCCTGACAGTGCTTTAATGAATGATCAGCAGATAAAAGAGTTTATTCAGTATTTTCAGCGAATCACCGAGCAATTACTGTCCGAGCTACCTCGACGTGCACAACATCTTTATCCCTTGGACGACCAGCGGAAAATCATCTGCTATCTAAGGCGACAGCGCACCCCAAAAACCAAAAACCCCAGCTGAGCTGGGGTTTTTGAACAATCACAATTGGGTTGATTGCACTAATGATTACTCGAAGGCATGCCGCAGTACGATGGTTTCTACCCGATCTGGCCCGGTTGACACCACATCAACTGGGGCTCCAGTCAACACCTCGATTCTACTGATATAGTCTCTCGCAGCCTGGGGCAAATCTTCGAGGCGCTGGGCTCCAACTGTGACTTCTGACCAACCGGGCATAGATTCGTACACTGGTGTGATATCTTCAAAGTCATCCGCATGCATTGGAATTCCAGCATCAGAACCATCAGCATTTTGGTAGCCAATACAGATTTTCACTTCTTCTAGGCCATCAAGCACGTCGAGTTTAGTGAGGCAGATGCCTGAAATACTATTAATTCGCACCGCTTGACGCAGAGCCACAGCATCAAACCAACCACAGCGACGTGATCGGCCTGTAGTGGTTCCAAACTCATGCCCTTTTTCACCTAGATATTGACCAATCTCGCAGTGCAACTCCGTTGGGAACGGCCCGGAGCCCACTCTTGTGGTGTAGGCCTTCGTAATACCCAGTACATAATCCAGATATAGGGGACCAAAACCCGAACCAGTGGCAGTGCCACCAGCAGTGGTGTTCGATGAGGTCACAAAGGGATAGGTACCGTGATCGATATCCAGCAGCGAACCCTGGGCACCTTCAAACAAAATATGCTCACCTGCTTCGCGGGCATCATGCAACAGCTTAGTAACGTCGCCTTTCATTGGCAGTAACTCTGCAGCCCACTGATGGGCAAGCGCAAGAGTTTCATCAAAATCTACAGGCTCGGCCTTGTAGTACTCTGTGAGAGCAAAGTTGTGGTACTCAAGAACTGATTTTAGCTTCTCGGCGAAACGCTCCATATTAGCCAAGTCACCTAGACGCAGGGCTCTGCGAGCCACCTTGTCTTCGTAAGCTGGGCCTATACCGCGACCAGTGGTACCAATTTTAGCATTGCCTCTAGCCGCTTCGCGGGCCTGATCCAATGCAATATGATAGCCGAGAATAAGCGGGCAAGAGCCGGAAACCACAAGGCGATCGCGCACCTGCACACCACGGTCTTCCAACATTTTAATTTCTTTGAGCAGCGCATCCGGAGCCACCACAACACCATTGCCTATCACACAGGTGACATGGTCGCGCAGTATGCCTGAGGGGATAAGATGTAAAGCTGTTTTTTTACCGTCTATCACCAGTGTATGACCGGCGTTATGCCCCCCCTGAAAGCGGGCCACTAAGGACGCCTTGTCGGTTAATAAATCGACGATCTTTCCTTTGCCCTCGTCCCCCCATTGGGAACCAAGAATAACGACGTTTTTACCCATAAGAATGCTTACTCGAAAAAATTACACCACCTGATCTGAAGATCAGGACAACTCTTTAATGACATAGTGACCGTCTTCAAATACCAACTGACGATCACAGTTAATTTCTGCAAAGTCCACTTTTTGACTAGGAAAACCCTGCACTACCCTATTGCCCTGACTGCGTAACAGTGCAGCCTGTTCACGGCATTGAGGATCATCACTGTATGGCACAAAAATACCCTCTACTAAGGCACTACTTGTGCTCCCCTGAGTGACAAGTGACTTTAGATCAAATGCAAAACCTGTAGCCGGTCGCGACCGACCAAACGCCTCTCCAACATGGTCATACCTACCACCATTGCCCAGTGCCTTGCCGTAGCCCTGCACATAGGCAGCAAAAACCACACCAGTGTGGTAGTGATAGCCGGGCATCTCACCCAAATCAAGGTAGATATTAACGCCACTACCGGTGAGTCCGGCAACAATTTTTTCTAACTGAGAAATAGCCTCTAGAACTGAGTTAGGAGCGCCTTGCAGTGCGTTTTTGGCCGCCTCAAGAACCTCTTGATTACCCGTCAGTCTGGGCAGAGTAGTCAGCCAGCTAGCGAGTTTTTTATCTTTAATGTTGGCCGCAACCCAATCGCTAAGCTCGCCACTTGCTTTGCGCTGCAACAACTTGAATAACTCGGCTTCCTGTTCAGCATTTAAATCGGCCTCAGCCAAAAGCCCGCGGTAGATATCCACATGGCCTAAATCCAGATGCACATTACTTACGCCTGAAACTTTTAAAGTTTGCAGGAATAACTCTATCACCTCGATGTCAGCAGCTAGAGTGGCCTCTCCAAATAGCTCTACCCCTACGGATATAGGTGTGCGTGATTCCAACGGGCCTCTGGGCCTGGTGTGCAACACAGTCCCTGCATAACAGAGTCGATTGGGACCCTCTCGGCGCAGACTATGAGCATCCATTCTTGCGGTTTGAGGGGTAATGTCAGCCCGAATACCCATCATTCGACCACTGATTTGATCGGTCACGCGGAAGGTCATCAGATCGAGGTCAGAACCAGAACCACTGAGTAGCGATTCGGTAAACTCAACCATTGGTGGGATCACTAAATCGTAGCCCCAGATATGGTAGAGATCGAGAATTTGTCGCCGCAGGTGCTCGACAGCCTGAGCCTGCTCTGGCAGGACCTCATCGACGCCGTCTGGCAACAACCAACGATCTACATTTTTCACAACAACCCCTTGCACTTGCGAGCGTTAGGTTTTAACTAAACAGCAAAAGCACAAATAAACCCGTCAGCATGCTGAATAAGCCAACCATACGCATGGATTTTTCGTCCACGGTAGCCAAAACCTCTACCATACCTCGCCAACGACCTGGAGAGAGAAAGGGAATAATGCCCTCAATCACCAACATTAAGCCAATGGCCCTGAGAAGTTCGTCGAGCATTAAGCAACACCTCAAATTCGGCACAAAAAAACCGAGTCTCCTCGGTTTTCAAATTCTAGCAAAATCACCCTCAATGTGGCAGAGGTTTTTAAATTAATTGACCAATTCAATTAATCTATCCACCCCCACCAATTGCGAGTACAGGCTACTATCTCGCCTGCTGTTTGTTCATGTATCTAAAGAAATCACTGTCTGGGGCGAGCAATAGAAAATCGCCCTTGTTTGCAAATGAAGTCTTGTAAGCGTTGAGACTACGCATAAACGAGTAAAACTCAGGGTCTTGCTGATAAGCCTGAGCATAGATGCCCGCTGCCTGAGCATCACCCTCACCGCGCAGCTGCTCAGCGTCACGATAGGCGTTTGCTAGCTCAATTGTGCGTTCACGATCAGCAGAGGCGCGGATCTTCTCGGCACGTTCTTTACCTGTGGAGCGCAATTCACGAGCCTCTTTTTCGCGTTCGGCAGTCATGCGACGGAACACCTGGCTGCTGACCTCTTGAGGCAAGTCGATACGCTTTACACGCACATCCACCACCTCAACACCCAGACTTTCAAGTACCTGCTTGTTTAGATCTTCGGTGATATTTTTCATCAACAGATCGCGCTCACCAGAGACTACTTCACGCAGGGTACGATCACCAAACTGACTGCGCAGACCATCGTTGACCCGCGAACCCAGCAAATTGCGGGCGTTGGATTCAATACCGTCAGTCTTCTTGTAGTAAGTCGCAACATCTGCAACGCGCCACTTAACATAGGAATCCACAATCAGACGTTTCTTTTCGATGGTAAAGAAACTGGCGGGCTGTGCATCAACCGTAAGAATTCGTGCATCGAAGATTTTTACATTATCCACTAGAGGCACTTTAAAAT
This sequence comes from Porticoccaceae bacterium, assembly GCA_018663035.1. Classification (GTDB taxonomy): domain Bacteria; phylum Pseudomonadota; class Gammaproteobacteria; order Pseudomonadales; family Porticoccaceae; genus HTCC2207. The sequence goes on along the minus strand of JABJEX010000059.1, from coordinate 31,015 downwards.
GCAGCCCTGGCTTGATGTCAGCTTCAATGATCTGTCCGAATCGCAACTTTATACCGCGCTCAAATTCACTCACTATGTAAAGTGAACTCTGCGCTGTTAGCAAAATTACCAGTACCAGACCGACAGTTTTTGTTAGGCTATTCATCGTCGTCTCTCCACTTGCGCTCGTTCATTGTTTCTCTGTAGCTTCTCGATCACCTCATTCGAAATGCGATCGATCAACTGTTCGCTAGTTTCAGATGAACGGCTCTGCCCAGCGCTGGCGCCCTGCTGCATAATTTTATCCAGAGGCAGATAGAGCATGTTATTGCCGCCCTCTGCGTCCATCAGCACCTTGCTAGTATTCGACATAACTTCTTCGATAGCATCTATGTACATACGCTCTCGGGTCACCTCGGGTGCCTTTGAGTATTCTGAAAGGAGATTGCTAAAGCGAGCCGCTTCACCCTCTGCTTTGGAAACTACCTGAGATTTATATCCATTGGCCTCTTCGCGAAGACGCTGAGCCTGACCCCTAGCCTCTGGAATAATGCCGTTGGAGTAAGCCTGAGCTTCGTTCACCAAACGCTCCTGATCTTCTCGAGCCTTGATCACGTCATCGTATGCCGCCTTGACCTCAGTTGGCGGCCGAGCTTCACCGATATTAATCTTGATCACGTTGATACCACTACCGTAGATATCCAGTAACTCCTGAAGCTTCTGCGCAGTACCCTCTGCCACCTGATCACGACCAGTAGACATAGCACTATCCAGCGCAGTGCTGCCCACTACATGTCGCAGCGCACTGTCAGTCGCATGTTTGAGGCTAGTCTCTGGATCTCTGATATTGAGAACAAAATCTTTAGCATTGGCAATGTTGTACTGCACCGACAATGAGATTTCGACGATATTTTCGTCCTGAGTCAGCATGAGACCACGCGCAGAGTACTGTCGCTCTTCAGTGGTGCGAACAGTAGTTACAGAGTCGATAATAGGCGGATTCCATTTCAGGCCCGGGCCACGAGTATCAGAGTACTCACCTAGTCTTAGCACAACCGCCTGCTCCTTCTCATCGACCTGATAGACGCCCAACAGGCCCCACAGCAAGGCCAAAACGAGCAGGGCGGCAGGCAGAAGGCTTTTATTACCAGCACCTCCAGTGCCTGAAGAGCCAGAGCCGCCCCCGAATGCACCGAGCTTCTCTTTTAACTTGTTAAGTGCCTCATCAATGTCCGGTGGACCATCGTTATTGCGGTTGCCACCCCAGGGGTCTTTCCCGCCGCCAGGTTCATTCCAGGCCATACTGTTCTCCAAAAGTTTAGTTAATCGTTGTCTGGGTTAAGCTATTGGGCTCTAGTTACAATGAGACCAATTCGTCAGATTTCAACCCCGAAGCTTTAAGTAGACGGAGATAATCGCTCTCCGCCAGCTTTATTTCCAAATTTATAGCACCCTGCTCATCAACCTGCTCAGCCAACACTGCTTTTTGCCCGTAGAGCGCTGCCCTAAAGGCACCCTGATTCGGCTGTAACTTCAAATGCCTGTGTACCATCACCCCCGGCAGACTCTCTATCACTGCCTGGAGAAGTAAATCCAGCCCGTCAACTGTCAACGCTGAAAGCCAAACGGCCTCAGGCTTACCTTCTGCGTTGCGATCTATACGGGGCTGAGCATCAGCCAACAGGTCAATCTTGTTGTAAACCATCAGCGTTGGCAAGTCATTAGCCTCTATTTCCTTCAATACATCCCCGACTCGTTCTATATTTACCGCGCGATCTTCCGCCGCGGCATCAACAATATGTAACAGCAGAGTTGCAGAGGCTGCCTCTTCTAGCGTCGCCCTGAAGGCATCCACCAAACGATGGGGTAAATGGCTTATAAAGCCTACAGTATCTGCAAAGATGACTGGGCCCTGTTCCGGGACGTCTAGACGCCTCATAGTCGGATCCAGAGTTGCAAACAGTTGGTCCGCGGCAAACACATCAGACTGTGTTAGCTTATTAAACAGCGTAGACTTGCCCGCGTTGGTGTAGCCCACCAGAGAGACTGTGGGTATATCTGCTTTATCCCTAGAGCGACGATTTTGATCGCGCTGTTTGCGCACTTTTTCAAGACGCTTTTTGATCGTCTGAATTCGCTCTCTCACCATGCGTCGGTCGGACTCTAACTGAGTCTCACCGGGCCCACGCATACCAATACCGCCCTTCTCTCTGTCTAGGTGAGTCCAGCCACGCACCAATCGCGAGGACAGATGTTGAAGCTGCGCCAACTCTACCTGAAGCTTTCCTTCGTGCGTGCGCGCACGCTGGGCAAAGATATCTAGGATAAGACCAGTCCTATCTAACACACGACACTTCAGCTCAGCCTCAAGGTTGCGCTCTTGGCTGGGCGAGAGATTGTGGTTAAAAATAACTAGCTCGGCATCACAGCGTCTTACTGTGCTACCTATCTCTTCTAGCTTACCTGTTCCAACGAAATATTTGGCATGGGGGGATGATCTGGATCCAGTTAAAAACTCAACTGGATCACCACCGGCAGAGAGCACCAACTCTTCAAATTCCCTTGGATCTTCAGGTTCAGTTTCACTGTTGAGCTTGAGGTGAACCAGAACCGCACGTTCGCCAAAATCAGGGCGTTCAAAAAATAATGACACTCTCTTTAGTAATTATCGCCGCCGTAGTTACCGGCGTCATCAGCAATATAATCACCGTCAGATTGACCACCAGCAGCATTGCTAGTAGGCAACCGCACAGCACGGGATGGGACCACTGTGGAGATGGCATGCTTGTATACCATCTGGCTGACGGTATTTTTTAGCAGCACGACAAACTGGTCAAACGATTCAACCTGGCCCTGCAGCTTGATACCATTGACCAGAAAAATAGAAACTGGAATACGCTCTTTTCTTAGGACATTCAGAAAAGGGTCTTGTAGGTTATGCCCTTTTGACATTTAACTACTCCTTAATTATTGAAATTTCAATGGGTGCTGTAATCGTCACAGCAAATATTGTGGTGGGATTGCGGACCACCTAAGAGCAAAAACAACTCCTGCCCCTATTATAGTATATGGGCGCGGCTCATAACATTTTCAAGCACTGATTGCAGATATCTTCTGTAGATAAATACTCAGTTTTATTATCTATGGCTATCTCAATAGCCTGAGGCCAATTTCGCAGCCAGGTTATTTGTCGTTTGGCTAGCTGCCTGGTCGCAATAATCCCCTTCTCTACTGCCTCTTCTAGGGTGCATTCACCAGCACAATAATCCCATAACTGGCGATAGCCAACAGATCGGACAGCGGGCAAACCTACGTGCAGATCGCCCCTCTGGTAGAGGTTTTTGACTTCCTGCTCAAACCCCTGTTCCATCATTTGCTTGAATCTATGCTCTATACGACGATGTAATAGATTTCGGTTCTGCGGTAGCAGTGAAAACTGGGAGATGAGGTACTGGTCTTGCAAACCGCCTTGAGAGGCCCCCTGCAACGATGACATAGGCTTGCCGGTTAGCAGGTAGACTTCTAGCGCGCGCTGAATGCGCTGAGAGTGATTGGGATGCAGGCGCGCGGCAGTATCAGGATCAACTTTTTGCAACTCTAAATAGAGACTTGGCCAGCCCTCAGCCTCGGCGCGCCGCTCTAGCTGGTCACGGATTTCTTGGTTAGCCTCTGGCAGATCTGATAGCCCTTCGAGCAGTATTTTAAAATACATCATGCTGCCACCAACCAGCAGAGGAATTTTACCCGCAGCAACTATGCTAGCCATTTCGGCTTTTGCATCTACAAGAAAATCCGCCGCTGTGTAGCCCTGCTGTGGATCGCGAATATTTAACAGTCGATGAGGGGCAATCTCTAAAGTCTGAGCATCGGGTTTGGCACTGCCTATATCCAGTTGGCGATAGACCTGAGCCGAATCCACATTGATTAACTCAACGGGCAAATGCCTGCTCAACTCAATCGCCAGCGCAGTTTTTCCGCTGGCCGTTGGGCCCATAATAAAAATCGCCCGGGGTAATTCAGTCTGAGGATTATTCATCTGCCGCGCAAAAACAATTTATCGAGTTCTTCGAGGGTCAGTTGCGACCAGGTGGGACGACCATGGTTGCACTGCCCACTGCGTTCTGTAGCTTCCATATCGCGAAGCAGCGCATTCATTTCTGGGATGCTGAGCTTGCGATTGGCACGCACAGAGCCGTGGCAGGCCATGGTCGAGAGAATTTCATTAATATGATTGCGGATTCGCTCTGATGTGCCATGCATGAGCAGATCCGAAATTACATCTCGCAATAGCCCCTCGACTTCTGAGCCTCGAAGGATGGCCGGAATCTCACGCACTATAATGCTCTCTGCAGCGGCACGTTCAATAACAAACCCCAGCTGCTGGAAAATTTCAGTATTTTTATCTGCCACCTCAGCTTCGCGCTCACTGACCGCAAGACTCTCCGGCACAAGCAGAGGCTGAGATACCAGCCCCTGATCATCAAAGGCCGTCTTCATGCGCTCATAGGTAATTCGCTCATGGGCCGCATGCATATCCACGACAATCAGCCCCTGAGCATTCTCCGCAAGGATATAAATCCCCTTGAGCTGTGCAATGGCAAAGCCCATTGGTGGAATTTCATCCTGCTGCTCAGGTATCTCTGTAGCATACAGCCCCTGATAAGCTGCCATTGGGCTGTTGACCGAGCCCTGACTTGGAGCTGGAAACTGTCCAAAATTTGTATGACCTGGCCCCTGCACTGGGGCACTAGAAAACGATATCGCTGATTGGCTAGGCTGCCATTGCTCGGTCGGCACTACAGACTCGCTGCTCTGGAGATGGTCCTGCGGTCTATCCTGAGCCAGTGCTTTATTGAGTGTGCCGTAGACAAATCCATGAATAGATCGACTATCGCGAAATCGTACCTCATGCTTTGTTGGGTGCACATTGACATCTACATCTGCGGGTTCGATCTCTAGAAAAAGCACATAGGCGGGATGCCGGCCATGATACAAAACATCTTGATAGGCCTGACGAATCGCATGAGCAACCACCTTGTCGCGAATACAACGGCCGTTGACAAAAAAGTGCTGCAAATCAGCTTGGCTGCGATTAAATGTTGGCAGACCCATCCAGCCCCAGAGCCGAATGCTAGATCTGTCATTATCCACATAGAGCGCCTGCTGCATAAAGGCTGGGCCACAGATATCTGCGACACGCTTTTCCTGTTCCAGTAGGCTGATGGCGGGACGCAGATTCAGCTGGGCGCGCTGGTTATGTCGCAGGCTAAATGCAATATCCATGCGACTTAGGGCCAGCTTTTTAATGCTGTCGTCTATGCGATTGTATTCTGTGCCTTCAGCGCGCAAAAACTTACGGCGCGCCGGCGTATTAAAGAATAGATCACGAACTTCAACACTGGTGCCCTTAGGGTGGGCGGCCGGCTGCAACTCGACCTCCATATCACGTCCCTCCGATACAGCTCGCCAACCGCTGCTAGCACCTGTGTTAGAGGTCAGCGCTAATTTTGATACCGAGGCTATACTGGCCAGTGCCTCACCGCGAAATCCCAGGGTGGCCACAGCTTCTAAATCTTCTAGGTTGTCAATTTTACTGGTGGCATGACGACTCAGGGCCAAGGCAAGCTCATCTTCGGGGATACCATGGCCGTCGTCGCGAATTCGAATGAGCTTGATGCCGCCCTGCTCTATCTCAATATCAATACGCTGGGCACCGGCATCCAAACTATTTTCCACCAATTCTTTAAGAACTGATGCCGGGCGCTCAACCACTTCACCAGCAGCGATCTGATTTGCTAGTTGGGGGCTGAGTATACGAATGCTGCTCATGCTGTAACGCCTTTAAAAATAGTTTTAGCTGGAGGGAATTAAAATTTTCTGCCCCACCTGAATACTGCTTGATGTCATTTTGTTGTGGCGCAGTATTTTACTGACAGAGGTGTTGTAACGCACTGCGATTTCAGACAGCGTGTCCCCTCTAACAATAGTGTGACTACGCTGCAAGCTGCCGGCATTAAGGGCCATTAAAGTGCCCACCGGGGGATTTTTTGCATAGTACTGTACTAGCCCGTCAAATACTGCCTCAGCTATTTTTTGCTGATACTTCCCACTGCTAAGCTGTCGAGCCTCTTTGGGGTTAGAAATAAAGCCTGTTTCAATCAGCAGTGAAGGGATGTCTGGCGACTTGAGCACGAGAAAACCCGCTTGCTCTACCTGCTTTTTGTGCAGCCGTGCCACGGCACCCATATTGGATAGCACATATTTCCCAGCATCTAAACTGCTAGCAAGAGTAGCATTCATTGAGAGGTCGAGCAGAACAGTGGCAAGTAACGGTTCTTTATCATCAAGACTTAACGAGCTGGCTCCGCCAATCAGATCGGCGCGATTTTCTTTACTGGCAAGATAGCGCGCAGCTTCACTGGTAGCACCCTGAGTTGACAGAGCGTAGACCGATGCACCATTCGCGCGAGGATCTGTAAAGGCATCAGCATGTATAGAGACAAAAAAGTCCGCACGCTTTTCATGGGCAATTTGTGAACGTTTGCGGTGCGCCAAATAATAGTCCCCCGAACGCACAAGCTCGCCATCAAAGTGAGGATTGTTATCGAAAAGACTCTCAATGCGCTTGGCAATCTGCAGCACAACCACTTTTTCTCTGACTCTACCAGGTCCAAGTGCACCTGGGTCTTCGCCCCCATGCCCTGCGTCAATGGCAATAACTATCTTACGGTTTTTTTGGGTCACTACCTCTTCTACTGAGCGACTGACTACTTCCTTTTTATCAAACAGGTCTACCACCAGTCTATGGCTATGCTGCTCGTTGGGTTTAAGAGAAAAACTCTTCGGCGTTACAGAGCGTTTAAGTTCTAGCACCACCCGCAAATTAGTTTTATAGCGCACCCCATAGCGCACATTGGCTATGGGTGTATTGCTGAGATCTAAGTTTTTAAACGAGGTTTTTAACTCTGTATTCTTAAGGTCCAGAACAAAGCGGCGAGGATTTTCGAGGGCAAATTTTTCGTACTCAACCGCAGAGCTAAGATCGAAGACTAATCTAGTATGATCTGGCGCACGCCAAAGACGCACCGAATCTATATCTGCTGCCAAGAGGCTGTCAGCCAAGAACAGAGTCAGCAACGCAGTCACTCTGACTAGCGGGCGCATGCTGGTTACCATTGACCGTACATTAAGATTCAATCTAAACACCTAACCCAATATGCCTATCTATTACAGACCTTTTAGCTGGCCAATTAAATGAATGCCCTCGGCAGAATTGGCTTCTAGCGTAACACAGCGCCCCCGTTGAGATGAGCTAATTTGCACGGCCACTGAAGGTCTAGGTAAAAACCCCTCGCCTTTTTCTGGCCATTCAACTAGGCACAGGGCTGCATGGGTCAAATAGTCTGCGAAGCCCATATATTCTAATTCTTCGGCGTCGGCCAGTCTGTATAGATCACAGTGATAAACAGCACCCAGGGGTAGCTCGTAGGGCTCTATTAGCGTGTAGGTCGGGCTCTTTACCGCGCCAACGTGCCCCAACCGCTGCAAAATGCCGCGGCTTAATGTGGTCTTTCCTGCACCGAGGTCACCGGTCAGTGTTATTAGTAACGGCGCTTTGATACTCGCAATAGCATCGGCAATCTGGCCACCCAAGGCGACTGTTGCCTCTTCACCCAGCAATTCAAATTTTACGCTGCTGTGAGATTTTTTTATGTCCGTCACAGGTATTCCTGATTTAACAGGCTGCGCAGATGCGGCAGTAAGTCTGTTGCCACTAAACCCCTTTGCCCCTGAATCTGCACCGCCATATCTGCAGCACAGGAATGCAGACAGCAGCCCAATTCGGTGGCCGTTTGTAAGTCCAATCCCTGGGCAATCAGCCCGCCAATAATGCCACTCAAAAGATCCCCCATGCCAGCGGTGGCCATGGCAGGGTTACCATAGGGGCAGACCTTTGTGATCTGTCCTGGACCAGCTATCAATGTCCCAGGGCCTTTCAACAGCACGACTGCCTGATATTTATCCGCCAATTGTCGCACAGCAGAAAATCGATCCGCCTGTACCTCAGCAACACTGATTCCAAGCAACCCAGCCGCCTCTCCAGCATGAGGTGTCAGTACCCAGTTGTTATTTTCTGCATGAGAAGTCACTCTTCCCTCAGCAATAATATTGAGAGCATCAGCATCTAAGACCAGTGGACGCTCCGCGGCGAAAGATTTTTGCAACAGTTGCTCTGACCAGGGAGAGCGCCCCATGCCAGGCCCAACGATAAGGACGGAGGGTCGATCCAAGAGAGGCTCAAGCTCCTGACCTGACACCACTCCTGAGACCATAATCTCAGGCTGGCGGGCCAAGATGGCGGCAACATGCTGTGGTTTGGTAGCTACCGAGGTCACCCCTGAGCCTACTTTGAGGCTCGCCTCCGCAGCAAGGCAGGCTGCCCCACCAAAACCCAGATCTCCGCCTATAACCATACTGTGGCCACGCTGAGTCTTGTGCATATCAATAGCTAAATCGGGCAGACACTCCATAAGACTATGCAGATCTAACAGTTGAGCTGAGGGTTCTACAGCTGCAAAAACAGCATCGGGCACATCCAGCGAATCATAAATTACTTCGCCACTGACAACTGGGCCCTGACCGGTAAAAAGCCCCTGCTTTGCACCGATAAAAGTGACCGTCATATCAGCATGTACCGCCAGCTGTTCAATTGCACCTGTACCAGCATTGAGGCCGGAGGCAATATCAATCGCAACCACGGGAAGCAAAGAGGCATTAATTAACTTGATTGCTTCAGCATAGTCGGGCCGCAGCTGACCTCTGTACCCAGTGCCGAGCAGTGCATCGACAACCAATCCCTCATCAAGATCTACTAGATTACTAAAAGGTAAAAATGACACCTGAGAATGCGCAGCAAACTGCCGAGCCAACCGCGCATCATCGGACAACTTGGCAGTCTCACCCAGCTCAATCACTCGAACAGGTACTTTTTTTGCGGCCGCTAAAGCAGCCACAACATAGCCATCACCTGCATTATTACCTCCGCCGCAGAATACTGTGAGTAAACTGGGTGAGCCAAAGCTGTCCAGCAGCTCTTTAAATACAGCTCTGCCAGCGCGCTGCATTAGCCCAATCCCTGCCATCCCCTGCTGATGGATGGCAAAACTTTCCATTTCTCGCACTGTTTTAGTACTGTAAAGCGCGTCGGCAGGACTACTATTTGTCAAAGCTTTTGTATCATTGTGCGACATTGAGTGATTATCCCCGTAAAATCGCTCCAAGTATAAGTCAGAACAACTATTAAAACATGCCTGATAATCCGTCTACACAGCATCTAACAGCGCAGCAACTGGAACAACTTGCTGAACAGATTAAAGACTGGGGGGCGTCCCTGGGCTTTCAGCAGGTGGCGATTGTCGAGCCAGATCTGCAGAAGGCATCCGAGCGCCTCAAGCAATGGTTAGCTGATGGTTTTCAGGGATCCATGCAATGGATGGGTGAGCATGGTGATAAGCGCTACAGAGTCGATCAGCTAGTGGACCAAACTGTCCGCGTAATTTCTGTACGTATGGATTATCTGGCTGACAACAATATGATTGCTGTGCTGAAAGACGACAATAAGGCCTATATCTCCAGATACGCTCTAGGACGTGATTATCATAAATTGATTCGCAAGCGTCTGGCTCAATTGGTCACACGCATTCAAGAGCAGCTTCCTGAATTACAGCTCGCCCAGCGACCCTTTGTCGACAGTGCGCCGGTGATGGAAAAACCCCTTGCCGAGCAGGCGGGGCTGGGCTGGATTGGCAAAAATACCCTACTCCTAAACGATCAGGCGGGATCCTGGTTCTTCCTTGGTGAAATATACACATCCCTGCCACTACCCACAGACGAAAGTCAACAGGTCGACCGTTGCGGTAACTGCAGGGCCTGTTTAAAAATCTGCCCCACCGATGCCTTTCCAGAACCCTATGTTTTGGATGCCAGAAAATGTATTTCCTATTTGACCATCGAGAGTAAGGATTCGATTCCCGAAGCATTGCGGCCAATGATGGGGAACAGAGTATTTGGCTGTGATGACTGTCAAATTATTTGCCCCTGGAATCGCTTTGCCTCGGCAACCGAAGAGGACGACTTTCGGCCAAGACACGGGCTTGAGGATGCAGACCTAACCAGTCTGTTCAACTGGAATGAAGACGAGTTTCTCGCCAAGACACAGGGTTCGCCGATACGCCGTATTGGCCATGAGCGCTGGCTGCGCAATCTGGCTGTTGGGCTTGGCAACGCCAGCGGCTCAGTGGATATTGTTGAGCAGCTCGAGAAGCGAGCTAATGACAAATCACCCATGGTCCGCGAACATGTGCAATGGGCTTTGGCGCGACAACGCGAAAAACTAGCCGGGCCTAAACCTTAATAAACACCTCTCGGTAGTAGGCCAGCTCAGCAATTGAGTCATGGATATCATCCATGGCTAGGTGACTGCCCTTTTTACTAAAACCAGATTCCAGCTCCGGCTTCCAACGTCTAACCAACTCTTTTAATGTACTGACATCTAGGTTGCGATAGTGAAAGAAATTCGCCAACTGTGGCATGTAACGCACCAAAAAACGTCGGTCCTGACCAATAGAATTGCCACACATGGGCGACTGCCCAGCTGGCACCCACTGGTGCAGAAAGTCCAGTGTCTCAGCCATAGCCTGCGCCTCAGTAATCTGACTATCACGGACTCGCTGTGTTAAGCCAGAGCCACCGTGCTGGCGCGTATTCCATTCATCCATCGCGTCCAGCAGAGCATCCTCTTGGTGGATCACTAGGGAGGGGCCCTCAGCCAACAGGTTGAGATCAGCGTCTGTCACCAGGGTGGCAATTTCAATAATGCGCTCGCGTTCCGGATCTAATCCGGTCATTTCAAGATCAATCCAAATCAGATTGAGTGGGTTTGGAGCTGTCATAGAGGTGCCTGCTTCAACCAGAAAGTCTGCAAAATGTTACTGAGGGCGGTTATGCTATATCCTTGTCACTGCTAACGCCAGCCAAGACGTTTTTTTTCAGAGTAAAAGCTATTGTCAAAAAGATCCATTAAATGAGTAAACGCAGACTCAGCAAACGCCAAAAAGACCGCATCCAGGCCATTCAGGAGCGGCGGCGTGAGCGAGCCAATCTAAAACAAACGATCAATGATGAAGAGCTCCAAAACCTCAGCCAACTAGGGCCGGAGACCCTGGGAACTGTCGTAACCAATTACGGCTCTCAGGTCGATATTGAGGGCAGTGAAGAACCGTTTAAAGGAGTCGTGGTGCGCTGCCATAAAAGAGCCAATATGATCAGCCTTGTCACTGGGGATAAAGTCATCTGGCGGCATGCAGAGCCTCATGGTGTAGTGGTGGCCTGTGAGGAGCGGGAGACAGAGTTAATACGCCCGGATATCTACGGAAAACTTCGCCCTGTTGCAGCAAATATTGATCGTATTGCCATTGTGTTTGCGCCCAAACCCCAGCCTCATAGCAATCTGTTAGACCGCTATTTGGTGGCGGCTGAAGCTCAGGGTATTCAGCCTTTTCTGGTGCTCAATAAGACTGACATGCGTGACGCAGAGGATTTTCCGGAAGTGGATCAGCTAATAGCCGACTACCGATTTATTGGCTATGAAGTAATTGCAGCATCCGCTAAAACAGCTGAAGGCATAGCTGAGCTACAAGACTATCTCGCGAAGCGTACCTCGATCTTTGTTGGTCAGTCCGGTGTTGGTAAATCTTCATTGCTCAACTGTTTACAACCCCAGGCAAACAGCCTTACAGCACCACTCTCGGAGGCTAAGCAGGAAGGCACTCATACCACCACAGTCTCCAAGCTTTACCATCTCAATGGTGGTGGTATTTTAATTGATTCACCGGGCATCCGTGAATTTGCCCTGACCCACCTTAGTCAGGAAAAAATTCTCGATGGCTTTGTGGATTTTCGACCCTATTTAGGCCGGTGCAAATTCCGCGACTGCCAGCACCAACAAGAAAAAGGCTGTGCGCTGCTAGAGGCTGTGAGAGATAAAAAAGTTCTCGCTGTGCGCCTAAATAACTATCGACAAATTATTCTTAGTCAGGAGCAAAGGTAGGCTCGCTAGCGTCAATAAAAATGTTAATATTTGCGCCCATTAAAACCACGACTATCTCATCATGAGCGACCTTCCACGCCTGCTTGAACCCAGTGAATTAGCCTTGCGACTCGCTGATGACAATTTAATCATTGTCGACCTCTGTAATCAGCTGCTCTACAACCAGAGGCATGTACCTGGGGCGGTGCATCTAGCGGGCAATAACCTGGTTGCAGGCACAGCGCCAGTCCCCGGTGCCTGTCCCAGTCTTGAGCAACTCAGGCAGGTCATAGGTTATTTGGGAATCGATAGCAGTAAGCATGTAGTTGTCTATGACGACGAGGGGGGCGGCTGGGCTGGCAGGCTGGCTTGGACGCTGGATCTGCTTGGACTATCAAATTGGTCCTATCTCAACGGTGGCATAGTATCTTGGATCAATGAGGGACAGGTCACCGAGAGCAGTGCCAATCAACCAAAATCTATTGAAGCAACCCTGAGCATTGCCAACCCTCAGGCACGCATCACCGCTGACCAAATTCTGGCCGATCTAGAGCACCCAGATTTTGCTATCTGGGATGCACGCAGCCCTGCGGAGTTTTGTGGAGACATGGTGCGCGCAGCACGGGGTGGGCATATCCCTGGCGCCATCAATTTAGAATGGACCAAGCTTATGGACCAGCAGCGAAATCTTCGGCTGCGCGATGACGCTCAGCAAATTCTTGACGATCTAGGGCTGAGCAAAGATAAGGTGATAGCAACTCATTGTCAGAGTCACCATCGCTCAAGCTTTACCTATATGGTGGCCCGCATTCTAGGCTACCAAAAGATTCGCGGCTATGACGGCTCTTGGGCAGAATGGGGTAACCTAGAAGACAGCCCCATCGAACTTGGGCACTAAACAGAGACATATAAATTTATCAACCATTGAGCCTCTCAACTTATGAATCATAGAGCAGAAATTTTTGTCGCCCTACAGCGTCTACTGCCTCAGCACGGCCTATCCCGCCTGATCGCTTTGGCAGCAGAGTCCAAACGTACCTGGTTAAAAAATTGGCTTATCCAGCGAGCTATCGTCACCTTCAAGATAAATATGCAGGAAGCAAAAGATCAGGAGTTAGAAGCGTACGAAAACTTTAATGCGTTTTTTACACGAGAGCTCAGTGAAGGCGCTAGACCTATTGCCAAAGGCAGCGATACTCTGGTGTCTCCTGCCGATGGCGTCATAAGTCAGGCCGGTGAAATTAACAAAACTCGGATTTTACAAGCCAAGGGCATAGACTATTCGGTAAGCCGACTACTAGGCAACTCAGAGACAGCCAAAGCCTACAGCAATGGCAGTTTTGCCACCATTTACCTGTCACCAAAAGACTACCATCGGGTACATATGCCTACAGCGGGAAAATTGCTGAGTAGTCGCTATATTCCTGGGGCGTTATTTTCAGTCAACGACCAAACCGCGCAGGCATTACCAGGATTATTTGCTCGCAACGAACGTCTGGTTTGTGAATTTGAATCACCCGAACTAGGAGCGTTCTCGGTAATTTTTGTGGGTGCCATGCTGGTAGCAGGGATTGAGACTGTTTGGGGCGGATTTGAAGAGCCCGGCCCGGGTGCAGTGAGAGAAACCGATTATTCTCACGAGGCAATGACCTTCGAAAAAGGCGATGAAATTGGTCGCTTCAAGTTTGGCTCCACGGTGATCTTATTATTTAAAGAGCAAACTATTCAATGGCAAGATTCTGTGACGGCCCATGCGCCAGTGCAGATGGGAGAGAAGCTTGCTAGCTTTAAGTAGGCTAGCCAACTAGGCGTTGCTTCAGAGCAGATAGAAACCCGCGGCGCTTGGTGTCGGACTGTATGCCATCCGCCTGCAATAGGGTATCGCTGCTGGCGTTAAAGGGACGTGCTATAAGGTTTTCCAGCAAGCTGTACTCGAGCCCAAAACTGTCAGGTTGAATATCTCGTACAATCGCCAGTTTGGACACGTCTTTGGCTCGGCGCATACCAAATTTTTGTAACCTCTCGCGAGTCTGCGACTCATTTTTTAAGTCCACAAAAATATACTTGGCCTGATCTACAACGCCGTCATTGTTCTCAAATACTGCGAGTCTCGGCGCTAATCTGGCACGGGGATTTTGCTCCACCACCATACCGCAGTCGCCAGTAGTCAACTCCACTAAGGTTCCCGCAGGATAGAGACCAATAGACTGAATAAATTCAATCACTAGCTCCTCCTCAAAAGCGGAGCCACGCATCTGGTAAAGCCGGCTGGTAGCCTTAGATGGCGCCAAGGTTTCGCCCGCTTCTCGCGGATTGCACAGCACATCGAATTCGGAGGCTATACCGGCAATAGTTGCCAAAAAAGGAATTCGATTTCCACTGTAACCCTTGGGAAAACCACTGCCATCAAAGCGCTCACAATGATATTTGATAATATTTATAACGGGGCGATTTTCAAATCCAGCTCGACGCAACTGCTCTACTGAATGGTTAACAAAACTGCGATACTCAGCCTCTTGATCGGGACTTCGATGGCCGTTGCGTAACAGGGTTATATCAAGTTTTACACGGCCTATATCTTTCAGAAGAGTCGCCAAACAGAGATCTTTTAGATGGCCTATCTCAAGCCCTATATGTCGTCCAAACTGGGTTGCCCAGAGAGAGGAGCGCACTGAGTGATCATGGGAATGGGCGTTTTTGCTGCGCAGCCTTAAAAGCCAAGTAAACGCATCAGGGCAACGAATCACACTGTCGATCATATCGTCGACAGATTGCTGTAACTGATCCTGATTAAAACCGCCCTCTCGCGCCATCTGGCGAGTTACCTGAGTCAAACAGCCGACTAAATTGTTCACTGCTCGACGTGCTGCAGGAATTTCTTTAGCGAGCTCGACTGACTTCTTGTAGAGATTGGGGTTAATAAGAATTTGTGGACGCTTACCTGTTGAATTCTGGGCAGCTCTATTCACAGAAGTATTGATTGGCGGTTGAACAGCCGTGTTTGTCCGTGCACTGCTCCCTGAACTACGCGACTGGACATCCACGGGCGCAAGGCCCTTTTCTATGTCGACAAACACATAGGCACAATATGCTCTAACCCGAGATATATCTGCGCCCGTTTTAATAACAAAGCCCTGAATAGGAAAAGGTGTCTCGGCCCAAGGCTTATCTAGCGCAGACACAAACATGCCTGCTTCAAGCTCGTTTACATACACCTTTATCTGCTTTAAGGACATGAGATCCTCATAAACCTAATCCATTAGACTTTCCAACCCCACGCCACTTTGTGACATAAGTGGCAGAACAGCTACGGAATATAGAGGCTTTCTATGAGTAAACTGTGCGCCGGTTAATGATCCAAGTAAATATAGACCAATAATGTCCGGCGCTGAGCACTAGTTTGCAGAAAATTTGTGTACGGCATCAATAAAGACTTTTGCATTTTCCGGATCTATATCTGGCGTGATGCCGTGACCCAAATTAAAGATATGGCCGCTACCAGTGCCAAAAGATTGCAGAATAGACTGCACTTCCTTTTCGATGGTTGCCGGATTAGCTCGCAAGACAGCGGGGTCCATATTGCCCTGGAGTGCCACTTTATGGCCAACCCGAGCCTTAGCCGCGCCTATATCCATAGTCCAGTCCAGACCCAGCGCGTGACAACCGGTGTCAGCCATGCCTTCTAACCAAAGGCCACCGCCTTTAGTAAATAGGATTACCGGGACGTCGCGGCCATCGGCGTGCGTGATTAAGCCTTTAACGATTTTTTCCATGTAGCTCAGGGAAAACTCGCGATAGGCCGCGTGGCTTAATGCTCCACCCCAGGTATCGAAAATTTGTACGGCCTGGGCTCCAGCACGAATTTGCGCATTGAGGTAATCGATCACTGAAAGCGCTAACTTATCCAACAGCTGATGCATGAGTTCAGGCTGGGTATAAAGCATAGTTTTGGCGCGGGCAAAATCTCGGCTGCTCTGCCCTTCGATCATATAAGTAGCTAGTGTCCAGGGGCTACCAGAGAACCCGATCAGCGGCACGTGACCATTGAGCTCGCGGCGAATCATAGACACTGCGTCTGTCACGTAGCTCAGATCAGAGGCGGTATCAATAACCTGAAGGCTCTCAATATCGGCCTCTGTACGCACCGGTTTGCGGAACTTTGGACCCTCGCCTTCAGCAAAATAAAGACCTAGGCCCATAGCATCAGGAATAGTCAGAATATCGGAGAATAGAATGGCCGCGTCAAGAGCATAGCGCTCCAGAGGCTGCAGGGTAACCTCGCAGGCGAGTTCGGTGTTTTTACACAGACTCATGAAGTCACCAGCTTGGGATCTAGTGGCTCGATACTCTGGTAAATAGCGTCCAGCCTGCCGCATCATCCACACCGGAGTGCGGTCCACTGGTTGGCGCAGCAGCGCCCTCAAAAACCGATCATTTTTTAAGTCAGACATTAAATATCCAGATAATCCAAAATACCTTCAGCGGCCTGGCGGCCTTCAGCCACCGCAGTCACTACTAAGTCAGAGCCACGCACCATATCGCCACCAGCAAAAATCTTGGGGTTGGTAGTTTGGAACGGGAAAGTTTGCTCTTCCGCCGCCAGTACCGCACCCCAATCAGCTGTCTCGACCTTGACCCCAGTCAACCACTCAGGTGGGCTGGGCTTAAAGCCAAAAGCCACTAAGACGGCATCGGCTGGCAATACTTCTTCGCTGCCGGGAATAACTTCGGGTCGGCGGCGCCCATTTTCATCTGCCTCGCCCAACTTGGTGGACACTACCTTTACACCTTCAACATTACCATCGGCATCGGCTAACAGCTCAACTGGTTGCATATTAAATTTAAAAACCACACCCTCTTCGCGAGCATTTTTGACTTCACGGCGCGAGCCGGGCATATTTTCCTCATCTCGACGATAGGCACAGGTCACGCTGGTAGCACCCTGGCGAATTGAAGTGCGGTTGCAGTCCATAGCGGTATCACCACCGCCGAGAACAACGACTCGCTTGCCCTTGACACTGATAAAGTCGTCTGCAGATTTTTCAAAGCCCATATTGCGATTTACATTAGAGACAAGGAAGTTGAGTGCCTCATGGACACCGGGCAATTCTTCACCGGGAAAACCACCTTTCATTGTGGTGTAAGTGCCCATACCCAAAAAGACAGCATCATATTCATTGAGCAGGTCATCAATCAGGATATCTCTGCCTACTTCTGTATTGAGGCGGAACTCAACCCCCATCCCCTCAAGCACATCACGTCTGGTGCGAATAACCTCTTTCTCTAACTTAAACTCTGGGATACCAAAGGTCAGCAGGCCACCAATTTCGGGGTAGCGATCAAATACCACTGGCTTAACCCCGTTGCGCACCAAAATATCAGCACAGCCAATACCTGCTGGTCCTGCGCCAATCACAGCGACCTTTTTGTCGGTCCAGACGACTTTAGACATATCTGGGCGCCAGCCAAGCGCCAAGGCAGTATCTGTAATATATTTTTCTACTGAGCCGATGGTCACGGCACCAAACCCGTCATTTAACGTACAGGCTCCCTCGCAGAGGCGGTCTTGCGGGCAGACACGGCCACAGACCTCGGGCAGAGAATTAGTTTGGTGACTGAGTTCTGCAGCTTCTAGAAGATTACCTTCGGCAACCAGCTGCAACCAATTGGGAATATAATTGTGTACCGGGCATTTCCACTCACAGTAGGGATTGCCACAGGACAGGCAGCGATGAGACTGTTCAGCCGCTTTTTTCTCGGTAAACGGGTCGTAGATTTCTACAAACTCTCCGACTCGACGCTCCATGGATCGCTTGGGTGGATCAACACGCTCGATATCAAGAAACTGAAACTGATTATTTGGTCTTGCCATATTCTTAATCTCTATTGCTTTTTACGTTATTGCGGGTTCGAGCGAGCCTGAGCCAGAAGGCCATTCAGACTGGCTGCTTTTGGTTTGACCAACCAAAACCGCGACGCGTAATCGGAGAAATTAGTTAATAATTCATTTGCCCAAGGGCTGCCAGTCTCGCTGGCATGCTCTTTGATTAAGGCTTTAAGGAACGCTTTATGAGATTCGGCTGATTCAGAGGTAATGCGCTGAATATCTACCAGCTCCATGTTGTAGCGGTCGACAAATTGACGATCCATATCCAGCACATAAGCAAAGCCGCCAGTCATGCCAGCACCAAAGTTATAGCCGGTGGGGCCCAATACGGTCACGATTCCGCCTGTCATATATTCACAGCAGTGATCGCCAGCGCCCTCAACCACAGCAACAGCGCCGGAGTTGCGCACTGCAAAGCGCTCGCCCACGGTGCCAGCAGCATACAGCCGGCCTCCAGTGGCTCCATACAGACAGGTATTACCCATGATGGGTGTTTTGTGGGATTCAAACTTACTGCTGGGTGGTGGACTGAGAGTCAGCTTGCCGCCTGCCATTCCCTTACCCACATAGTCGTTGGCATCGCCCTCTAGATGAATTTCGAGACCTCCGGCATTCCATACGCCAAGGGACTGTCCAGCTACACCTTTAAGATTAATTTTGATCGGTGTCGATGCCATGCCGGTATTGCCATAACGCTTGGCAATTTCACCAGATAGACGGGCACCAATCGAACGATCACAGTTACCAATTTGGTAATCAAAAGTTCCACCAGACTGAGATTCGATGGCTGAAATAGCATCGCCAACCATACGCTCAGCCAGCAGCCCTTTGTCCAGCGGCTCATTCTTTGGCTCGAGACAGTACTGCGGCTTGTGCTTAATTTCTGGCCGATCTTCCAGTAAAGGGCTTAGATCAAGGTTTTTCTGCTTACTGGTTTCACCAGGCAGCAACTCGAGTAGATCTACCCGACCTATAATCTCTTGCAGGCTACTTACACCTAACAGGGCCAACCACTCTCGGGTTTCCATAGCCACAAACTTAAAGAAGTTGGTCGCCATGGCTACAGTGCCGCGGTAGTGGTCATTGCGCAGGCGGTCGTCCTGAGTGGCCACCCCGGTCGCACAGTTATTCAGATGGCAGATGCGCAGATACTTACAGCCCAGAGCAACCATTGGCCCGGTACCAAAACCAAAACTCTCAGCTCCCAAGATTGCCGCTTTGACAACATCCAAACCGGTTTTTAAGCCGCCGTCTGTCTGTACTCGCACCTTGTCACGCAGATCATTTGCGCGCAGGGTTTGGTGGGTTTCGGTAAGCCCGAGCTCCCAAGGTGAGCCGGCGTAACGGATAGAGCTCACAGGGCTGGCCGCGGTGCCACCATCATAGCCAGAGATAGTAATTAAATCGGCATAGGCCTTAGCAACACCTGCCGCAATGGTACCCACACCAGGGCGCGAAACCAGCTTCACAGAAATCAATGCCGTTGGATTGACCTGTTTAAGATCAAAGATTAACTGCGCCAGATCTTCAATAGAGTAGATATCATGATGCGGCGGTGGCGAAATCAGGGTTACACCTGGCACTGAGTATCGCAGTCGCGCAATCAGTTCGTTTACCTTACCACCGGGTAGCTGGCCACCTTCACCGGGCTTGGCACCCTGAGCAACCTTGATCTGGATAACTTCAGCATTAGATAAATAAGCCGGAGTTACACCAAATCGACCCGAGGCCACCTGCTTGATTTTCGATGATCTGATGGTGCCGTAGCGAGCCGGATCCTCACCACCTTCACCAGAGTTGGAGCGGCCACCCAATGAGTTCATAGCCTCAGCCAGCGACTCATGAGCCTCGGGAGACAGGGCTCCGAGAGACATACCCGCTGAGTCAAAGCGTTTAACAATGGCTTCCATTGGCTCTACATCGGCTAAATCAATTGCCTGAGCATGACTACTAAGCGCCAGCATGTCACGTAGCGTAGCTGCCGGCCTGGTATTTACAAGTTTGGCGTATTCGAGCCAAGCCTTGTAATCGTTATTCTGCACGGCTTTGTGCATGGTCTGCACAACATCTGGATTATAGGCATGGTATTCCTGCCCATGGACATACTTGAGCAGCCCCCCTGGGCTAATAGGCTTGCGCAACTTCCAAGCTGATTTTGCGACTATTGCTTGGTCCTTTTCCAGGTCATCAAATGTGGCACCTTGAATTCGAGAAGTTAAACCGGCAAAACAGAGATCTATCACCTCTTCGTTCAGGCCCACAGCTTCGAACAACAGCGCGCCGCGGTAGGAGGCTATGGTAGAGATGCCCATCTTCGAGAGAATCTTTAGCAGGCCCTTATTGATACCTTTGCGGTACTGTTTAAAGGCAGTATCCACATCGATCAATAGCTCGCCAGAGCTAATCAGATCACACAGAACATGGTAGCTAAGATAAGGGTAAACCAATGAGGCTCCGCACCCGATTAAAGTAGCTATCTGGTGAGAGTCACGAGCATAGCCTGTACTAGCCACAATATTTGCGTCACAGCGCAGCCCTTTCTCAGTAAGATGGTTATGCACTGCACCCACAGCTAACAGAATATGGATTGGCTGTTTGCTTTCGATAATATCGTGATCCGACAATATGCAGACCACTGTTCCTGCGCGCACACTGTCTTCTACTTCTCGGCAAATCCGCTGGATACCCTGCTGCAAATTCTCTGAGCTAGGGTCGTAGTTAAGACCAAACTTGGCAACAGGAAATTCATCGAACTCATTGTGCTTAAGCGCGTAGTATTTGCGCGGCGACAGCACTGGGCTGGATAGTCCAATACGTTGACCTAGGTAGGGCTTTTCCTCAAAAATACTGCCTTCGCGTCCCAGCTCAACGCCCAGAGACATCACCACGGCCTCTCGCAGCGGATCTATGGGAGGATTGGTTACCTGAGCAAACTGCTGACGGAAGAAGTCGAATAGATTTCGTTGTTTCGTGGAGAGCACTGCCATGGGCGTGTCATCACCCATAGACCCCACAGCTTCTTGACCACCCTCGGCAAGTGGGCGCAATACCTGATCCCGCTCTTCAAAGGAGACCTGAAACATCTTCATGTAGGTTTTAATTTCTTCTCGACTCAATGTGCCTTCGAGTTCGATACTGTCCATATCAAAGCTGGACTCAATAACGAAGCGGCCCTCATTCAACCACTTCTTGTAAGGGTTGCGAGCAGCTAGTTGATCTTCAATCTCATCGCGGAAGAGGATACGACCTTCCTGGGTGTCTATAGAGAGAATATCGCCGGGCCCTAAACGACCTTTGGCTACCACATTTTCGGGCTGATAGTCGTAGACCCCAACTTCTGAGGCTACGGTAATAACATCATCATCGGTCATAACCCAGCGAGACGGGCGAAGGCCATTGCGATCCAGAGTACAGACAGCGTAGCGACCATCTGTAATAACCAAGCCTGCTGGGCCGTCCCAGGGTTCTTGGTGCATGGATAAATAGTCGTAAAGAGCGCGGTGGTCTGGATTGCGATCTTCAACATTTTGCCAGGCTGGGGGTACCAGTGTCCGAACTGCCAAATGCAATTCCATACCGCCAGTGACTAACATCTCAAGCATGTTGTCTAAACTCGACGAGTCGGAGCCGGTCCGATTAACTAGCGGAGCGGCTTCAACCAGATCCGGTAGCAGCTCAGATCGGTATTTTGGTGTGCGGGCGACAGACCAGTTGCGGTTGCCCATAATGGTGTTGATTTCACCATTGTGCGCCAACATGCGGAAAGGCTGTGCCAGCGGCCAACGCGGCATTGTGTTCGTAGAGAACCGCTGGTGAAAAACACAGATTGCGGTTTCGAGACGCTCGTCCGCCAAATCCAAATAGAATTTTGGCAAATCTACCGGCATCATTAGACCTTTGTAGCTCAGTACATTGGTGCCGAGGCTGGCTATATGAAAACTCTGATCGCTTTCAAGGCGGTTTTCCGCCTTGCGGCGTCCCATGTAGAGTCGAGCAGTAAATTTACGTTCATCGCTGATATCTCCCGGCGCAATAAAAACTTGCTCAAATGCAGGGAGAGATTCAAGGGCGATAGGACCAAGACAGCTATTGTCTGTAGGCACTACCCGCCAACCAATCACGGACAAACCCTGCGCACTCAGTTCTTCTTCAAGAATGGCTTTTGCGCTCTGGCGCTCAGCATCATCTGTACTCAGCATCACAGCGCCCACAGCGTAGGACTCGGGTAACTCTAGCTGCAGAGACTCACGCACCACTGTGCGCAGAAAACTATCTGGCTTTTGCATTAGCAGGCCGCAACCGTCACCTGTCTTACCATCCGCCGCCACACCACCGCGGTGCGTCATGCAGGTAAGAGCCTGAATCGCATTTTGCAGCAGACTGTGACTAGTCTTACCCTTTACCTGGGCAATTAGGCCAAAACCGCAGTTGTCTTTAAAATCGTCAAGCCGACATAAGCTTCGAGTCATAATTAAACTCTAAAAAATAGTAGTGATGGATGGTTGGACACCTGATGGTGTCTCTGCGCGCAAAGCCCGTTATTCTACCTATTTTGGCGCGTTTGAACAATCCTATATACGCGCTATAGGCAGTATGGAGCCCTCTTCCGCACTAGGTTTTTGCGAGGAAATGCAGTTAAAACGCGACGAAACTAACCATGGCAAGTTTGTTGGAGAATTTGCTCCAAAAGACTCAATTTGAAGTCGGCAGTGACCACCGCCGAACCTATACCTTCGAGAAGAACCAATCTAAGCTGACCATCAAGGACCTTCTTGTCACGCACCATCAGTGCCATAAAATCATTGGCAGACATTTCTCGCGGGGGATCTGTAGGCAGACCATAGGCTGAGATCAAATCTCGAATGCGCGCTACATCGTGGTCGGTCATTTTTCCCGAAAGAGCGGATAGCTGAGCCGCCATAACCATACCAGCCGCCACAGCTTCACCATGCAACCAGCCTCGATACTGCTGGTATGTTTCTATAGCATGGCCAAAGGTATGACCAAGATTGAGAATCGCCCGCACACCCTGCTCAGTTTCATCGGCACTGACTACCTTTGCCTTATTGCTGCAGGAGCGTTTGATACTATAGGCAAGAGCCTGATCGTCACGCTGTAAAAGTGCTTGAACATTATTTTCTAGCCAGCTAAAAAATTCACTATCAGCGATCAGACCATACTTGATTACCTCGGCCATTCCAGCGCTAAATTCTCGCTCAGGCAGCGTAGCCAGGGTATCTGTATCAATAATTACTGCCTGCGGCTGATAAAACGCTCCAATCATGTTCTTGCCGAGGCTATGATTGACCGCGGTCTTTCCGCCAACGGAGGAATCTACTTGAGCCAAAAGAGTAGTGGGCACCTGTATAAATGGCACGCCCCGCTGGTAACAGGCCGCCGCAAACCCGGTCATATCGCCCACCACACCACCACCCAGCGCTATCAATGTAGTCTTGCGGTCATGCTGACCATTGATCAGTGCAGTGAAAATAGAATTAAGTGTGTCTAGGTTCTTGTGCTGCTCGCCATCTTCAAGCACCAGACTATCGACCTGCTTGCCTGATAGCTGTGCAGTTAGCGCATCCAGATACAGAGGCGCAACCTTTGTATTAGTGATGATCAACGCTTTCTGCCCCTGAATGTACTGGGCCAGATCTGACCGAGCAATCTGCTGGGAGCCTATGTGAATAGGATAGCTTCTGTCTCCAAGATCGACATTAAGAGAAGTTGCGGGAGCTGGCTTGGCTGCTGTCATGGAGTTCTGTTAACTCAACAAGGTTGGTGGGCCGCTATTATGCTTAGCTCGGGGGTAATTATCAAAGATCAGCTAATGCTTGGGCCAATGTCTTGCCCAGTTTACTGGGTTGCACTGTGCCAGAGGGGAATACTAAATCGGCAACTTCCTGATAGAGAGGCTCACGCCTGTCCACCAATTGATCGATGACTGCTTTGCGGTCATCAACCTGTAATAAGGGACGATTCTTGTCTTTACGAGTGCGTTCGTAGAGTTGCTCTTTGGTTGCTGACAGGTAGATAACCTGCCCATTTTCTTGGAGAGCGCGCCGGTTTTCTGGCCGCAAAATAATCCCTCCACCAGTGGCAATTACTGAAGATGAATCATTAGCGATAAGATCCATCAACACTCTGGTCTCTCTGGCACGAAAGCCTTCTTCTCCTTCCATATCGAAAATCCATTGGATATCCGCGCCTGTGCGAGCTTCAATTTCATTGTCGACATCAAAAAACGGACGATTTAAAAAGACCGCCAATTGTTTGCCAATAGTGGATTTTCCAGCCCCCATGGGGCCGACTAAAAAAATATGCTGTTCGCTCATCTGTCCAGAAGACTGTCATCTATTATTTTGGGAGTTATGAAGATGAGTATTTCACGTTTTTCAAGATTTCGCAGGTCATTTCTGAAAAGTTTGCCTGAAAATGGTATATCGCCAAGCATAGGTACCTTTTCTATCCCGCTCACCTCCTCTGCTTGAAAAATCCCACCCAGCACTAAGGTTTGACCATCACCAACTAGCGCCTGAGTTTCAATCTGTGTGATATCAATTGAAGGCTCTCCGGTTGGAGTAAATGAGCCTACGGAGTCCTGCGAGACCAGCAGATCCATAATAATGCGATTGTCTGGAGTAATCTTTAGTTATCATCCTTTGATAGATGGCCATCCTAGGCGAGAATCGACAGTATCAGTGCTCACTAGTCCTGCAAATTGATGCACTTCACATTCTCTACACCTTATAATAGACGCTCATTTTTATGGCGCCTGATAAATGCGGTCCCTTAATAAGCGTAAATTATTTAAATCACTCTCCGTTTTGGCCCTATTGGGCGTCGGCGGGGGCCTAGTTGTGGCCTCCTGCTTGTATCTCTACCTTAGCCCAAAATTACCATCAGTCGAGGAACTAAAAGAGATAGAGTTACAAATTCCCCTGCGAATTCACTCACAAGATTTAAAAGTTATTGCAGAGTTTGGTGAGAAAAAGCGTTCACCTGTCAGTTTTGACGAAATACCCCAGCCCATGATCCAAGCTTTTTTAGCCGCAGAGGATGACAGCTTCTTTGAACACAGAGGCATAGTAGTGTCCGGCCTTGCCCGAGCAGCCATGGAACTGGTGACTACGGGTTCAATCCGCAGTGGCGGTAGCACCATTACCATGCAAGTGGCTCGCAACTTCTTCCTGAGCAAGCGTCAAGAATTCACCCGCAAGTTCAATGAGATTCTGCTGGCTTTCCGAATCGAGGAAGAACTCAGCAAAGAGGAAATTCTCTCCCTCTACACCAACAAGATTTATATGGGAAACCGCGCCTACGGTGTAGGAGCCGCGGCGCAGGTCTATTACGGCAAGAGCTTGGATCAGCTTACGCTCTCTGAAATAGCTATGATTGCCGGCCTGCCAAAGGCGCCCTCTAGATATAACCCTCTCGCGAATTCAGAGCGGGCTATGCAGCGCCGCAACTGGATTCTCGGCCGCATGCTTTCGTTGGGCAATATAGATAATACTCAGTACCAAGCGGCGATAAATGAACCAGATAACGCCAGCTATCATGGCTCAATCTCAGAGTTAGATGCCGCCTATGCAGCGGAAATGGTGCGTCAACAGGTTATCGAGAAGCTTGGTTTAAAGGCCTACACAGAGGGCTACACGGCAATTACCACTCTGGACTCAACCATGCAGGGCTCCGCGGTAGACGCCTTGCAGGCGGGAATTATCGCTTATGACAAACGCCACGGCTATCGAGGCGCAGAGCAGCAGGCCCTGATTCAAGAAAGCTGGGCCGATACATTGCGCTCAACACAGACGTTCGGAGGATTAGAGCCCGCAATTGTCAGCGAAGTTTTAGATGACCATCTCATACTACTGACCAAAGATGGAGTATCTCTACCCTTAAACTGGGCTGATGGATTAGATGGCTTGCGTTTATACAAAACCGTCAATACACGCAGTGCCCCTATAACTTCTGCCAAAGATCTGTTTACCAGAGGTGACTTGATACGCGTTTTGCGGTTACCCAATGATCGACTAATTCTGGGGCAACTGCCCATTGCTCAGGCTGCCATGGTTGCACTAGCACCAGAAGATGGTGCTATAAGAGCTCTGGTCGGCGGCTTCGACTACCGCCAGAGTCGCTTTAATCGGGTAACTCAGGCTACCCGCCAGCCCGGATCAAACTTTAAGCCTTTTGTGTATGCCACAGCACTGAAAAATGGCTTCACACCCGCGTCTATCATTAACGACGCGCCTGTTGTCTTTAACGATAAAAAGCTCGAGGACACTTGGCGTCCAGAGAATGACGGCGGCAAGTTCTATGGGCCAACAAGGCTGCGTGAAGCTCTCTACAGATCCCGCAATCTTGTTTCAATACGCCTGTTGCGAAGGATGGGTATAGATCGAACGCTGGAAGGGCTACAGGCCTTTGGCTTTGATACCGGAGAAATGCCCCTTGATCTATCTCTAGCGCTGGGCAGTCATGCTATGACTCCCTTGCAGGTAGCATCTGGCTATGCTGTGTTCGCCAATGGTGGTTTTCTGGTCTCACCCTATCTACTAGATAGAGTCATCGACCGCGATGGCAATATTGTCTTCCAGGCAACCCCGGCCACTGTCTGCAACCCCTGTGGAAGCTCGGAAAATAATCAAGCAGGTCAAGCATCTGAGCAAAGTGTTGATCTTCAACTTGAAGAACTACTGAATAACCTGGCAGAAGAGTTTCTATTAAAAGAAGAAAAACAGGGCTGGGACAGAATAGCCGCAAGTCTGCAAACTGCTGACCCTGTCGAGCGCCCGGCTGCCGAACGAGTAATCGATGAGCAGACTGCTTTTCTTATCGACTCTATGCTCAAGGACGTAATCTTGCGCGGCACAGGCACTAAAGCAAAAAAACTTAACCGCACAGACTTGGCTGGAAAAACCGGTACTACCAATGGCCCGAGAGATGCTTGGTTCTCAGGTTACTCGCCACATCTAGTAAGCACCGCATGGTTTGGCTTTGATGACAACAGCCTGCTCGGACGAAATGAATACGGCGGCTCGGCAGCACTGCCTATCTGGATAGATTTTATGGGATCGGCACTCAGGGGGAAGCCAGAAGTTACGCAGCCACAGCCTAACGGGATAGTGATGGTTAAAATTGACCCCAAAACTGGTGCGAGAGTAGCCCCTAACCAACAGGGAATTTTTGAGTTGTTTAAAGCTGAGAATGTGCCCGAATTACCAGATATTAATACTAGTTCGCCGGCGGACGGTGAAAACCCTCTCCCAGAGGATCTGTTTTGATAAATCAGTGGCTCCGGGAGTTCGATTGGCAGCAAGTGGACACGGTGCTTCTAGATATGGACGGCACTCTACTCGACTTACATTTTGATAGTTATTTCTGGCTTCAGCATCTACCACTGCGCTATGGTGAAAAACATGGCATATCGCCAGATCAAGCAGCTCCGGACATTCATCGTAGACTCGATAACAAGCGTGGTACCCTAGACTGGTACTGCACTCGCTATTGGTCAAAGGAGCTAGATCTCGACATTCCAAAACTCAAGCGGGAAATTAAACATCTGATTGCCGAGCGCCCTCAGGCCTTCAACTTCTTGGAAAATCTCAAACTCTTAGGTAAACAGCGTATTCTGGTCACCAACGCTCATCGCGATAGTATCGATATTAAATTTGAAGTTACCCGCCTCGAATCTCTAATAGACCAGGTGGTATCGTCCCATGATTATGGCTGCCCAAAAGAAGATCAGCACTTTTGGCAGCAGTTACAGATGCAGCTGCAATTTGATCCTCAGCGCACATTATTTATCGACGATTCTGAGGCCGTTTTGCACTCCGCGCATCGCTATGGTATTCGCCACCTTCTGGCCATAGAAACGCCAGATAGTCAGGACAGACCCAGACCAAACTATGGCTATCCGGCCGTCACTGATTTTGCGCAGCTACTGAGCAGTCAACATGGATAATCACAAATCCGACGCTGTACGCATAGACAAATGGCTCTGGGCTGCAAGGTTTTTTAAAACTAGAGCCCTGGCCAAGGCGGCTGTGGAAAGTGGCAAGGTACAGATAGACGGCCACAAATCAAAGCCCAGCCGGCTATTAGAGACTGGCATTACTATGACTATTCGCCAGGGTCTGGATGAAAAGACTATTGTAGTCCAAGAGCTATCAGCACATCGCCGCGGAGCGCCTGAAGCACAGTTATTGTATGCAGAGACTCCAGAAAGCATAGCGAGACGTGAGGCACGGGCAGCAGAACGAAAAGCACAGAATCTCGCGCAACCAGACAACAGCATTCGTCCTAACAAAAAACAGCGACGTCAGATCCATCGTTTTTTACAGAATTAGCATTAATATTCTCAGCATATTGCAGTACAATGCGCGGCCTATGACAGATCAAGATACCCTACAACGATTCCTCTTTGACGGCACTGATATTCGCGGCGAAATCAGCACCTTAGCCAACAGCTATCAAGACATTATTAGGCGTCAAAAATATCCAGATTCAGTGGCTGAGCTGTTTGGCGAGTTTCTGGTCGCCGCCAGCCTACTGAGCGCAACACTAAAATTTCCCGGCATTATTACTATTCAGGCCACAGGCTCTGGGCCTCTAAATACCATAATGACTGAATGCACCCAGGGTAATAAGCTTCGCGGCATCGTGCGCGGTGACCTTGCAGCTGCCGCGGTAGGCAATGTTCTTTCAGACTTCTTGGGTAGCGCCACTCTGGCGATTACTATCGAACCTGAGGGCGGGGAGCGCTACCAGGGGATTGTTCCCCTAGATGCCGACAACCTAAGCCAGTGCCTAGAACATTATTTTAATCAGTCAGAGCAGTTACCTACACAGATCAAACTGAGTGCTAACCGAGAAAAGGCATCTGGAGTACTCATTCAGCAGATGCCAAGCTCGCAAAGCCGTGAAAAAATAGACGCCGACTGGCAGCACACCAGCGCCCTATTAGGAACGCTAAAGAGTGAAGAACAGTTAGGTCTAGGGCATAGTGAACAGCTGTATCGCTTATTCCATGAGGATGGTGTTCGTCTTTTCGAGCCACAGAATCTCAATTTTTTCTGTAGCTGCTCCAAACAGCGTACCGAACGAGCACTGATATCACTCGGCCACACTGAAGTTCAGGGTATTGTCGACGAACAGGGCGCTATACTTATTACATGTGAGTTCTGTGATGAACAGTACAGCTTCAATCAGAGCAATGTAGACAGCATGTTTGATCCGGATAAGCCTGTCCTGCACTAACCTGCAAACCAAGGCTACAAACTTAACAGAGCAATAAGTAAATATGATGCTCAGTATACTAATCAAAGCACTTTTAAAATGGGGTCAGCACATCGAGTTTCTGACATAATTATTATCGAGATTTAACGATCTCCGTAGTTTATTTTTTTCACTTTGGGAAGAGAGGAAGAGAATGGCCGAGGCACCAATTCATATCGATTTGGGCTCTAGCGAGCTTGTAGAAATTGCAATTAAACGAGGCGAAGGCAGACTGGGTAGTACCGGCGCTTTAGTCACCACAACAGGTGAGCGCAGTGGCCGATCTCCAGCTGACCGCTTTATAGTCGATGAGCCCAGCTCATCTGACTCCATTGATTGGGGCTCTGTAAACCGCCCTATCGCCGCTGATGTTTTCGATGCACTCTGGCATCGCGTCTCAGATTACATGGCCGACAAAGAGCGCTTCGTCTCTCATCTGCATGTGGGTCAGGACGTCAACCACTACATCCCAGTAAAAGTAACCACAGAAACTGCCTGGCACGGTCTATTTGGTCGCAATATGTTTATTGGGCCGGAGAAATATAACCATGCTGGTAAAGAGGAATGGAAAATTCTTCATGCTGCCAACTTTGTCTGTGAACCAGAGCGAGATGGCACCAATAGTGAAGGCGTTGTAATCATCAACTTCGCTAAGCGCAAAGTACTATTGGCCGGTATGAAATATGCTGGCGAGATGAAAAAAGCCATGTTTTCGGTGCAGAATTTCTTGCTCCCCGAAAAAGACGTAATGCCTATGCACTGCGCATCGAATGTTGGCGATGACGGTGATACCGCCCTGTTTTTTGGTCTCTCAGGTACGGGTAAAACCACCCTCTCGGCAGACCCGGATCGCTTTCTGATCGGTGATGACGAACATGGCTGGGGTCGCGGTACTGTATTTAATCTAGAGGGTGGCTGCTATGCTAAAACCATAGACCTCAGCCAGAAAAACGAGCCCGTTATCTGGGACGCGATCAAATTTGGAGCTATTGTAGAAAATGTGGTTATGGACGATAAAACCCGTCTTGCCGATTACTGCGACACTAGTATCTCTGAAAATGGTCGCTGCAGTTATCCGCTGGCTCACGTTGAAAAACGCTGTAAAGAAAATCAAGCGGGCGAGCCTAAAAACATCATCTTCTTGACCTGTGATGTAACTGGCGTTTTGCCCCCTGTCTCACTGCTCTCGAAAGAGGCCGCTGCCTACCACTTTTTAAGTGGCTATACTGCGCGGGTCGGCTCTACGGAAATAGGTGGTGAAGCTGGCATCCATCCGACTTTTTCCACCTGCTTTGGGGCGCCATTTATGCCTCGCCCAGCAAGTGTATATGCTGAGCTATTAATGAAACGTATTGAAGAATTTGGCTCTAGGGTCTATTTGGTAAATACTGGCTGGACTGGAGGTTCTGGTGGCTCTAAGGGAACCGGAAATCGCTTCCCTATCCCTGTTACTCGCGCTGTTATCACCGCAATTACCAACGGTTCACTTGAGCACTGTGCCACCGAACACCTGGACCTGCTCAATCTGGATATTCCTATGGCGATTGAGGGCGTTGACAAGTCCTATCTCAACCCTCGCAATAACTGGGATAATCCAGAGGATTACGACAGCCAGGCCAGGAAATTGGCTGGACTATTTGTCGAAAATATTCAGAGCTTTGCACCTTCTCAGAACATTATTGACGCTGGGCCTCAACCCAGTTAGTTGTTGAACTGCTCTCTAGCCTGGCATATTAGCCGGGCAAAAAAAACCGCACTGACGAAGGCCGTGCGGTTTTTTT
>JABJEX010000058.1 GCA_018663035.1 Porticoccaceae bacterium | reverse complement strand
TCCGGCCCCGGGCACCATTTCCCCTAAATACTCAGATCCATCAGATTGTAATCTTTAAGCGAAGCCTGCATGCTTGGATCCCATTCAATGCTGTCTTGAATATCTGCGATAGGCGCATACTGATAGGGCGTTTCATCTGGAAAGCGCTGTTTTCTGGCGGCTATGGCTAGGCCGATGACCCTAGAGCGTTCTTCGATAAAAGCCTCATCGAAGGTAGCTGCTTCGGCATGGATGCCGGCACCGCGAACATTTAATACAGAGGAGCGGCGGTGGAAGCCAAAATTAACGGTGACTCTAGTTTCTAATCCGGTGTTAGCAAAAGAGCCATGCACTAGCTGTCGATTATTGATTACCACATCGCCAGGGTTGCAGATAATTGGAATCGCATCAGGCAGGCGTTCGGAGCCAGCTTCTGCCACCAGTTTTACAATATCTAGGCGCCCCTGCTTATGGCTACCTGGCACAACCCAAACACCGTTGACTGCGGTGCTACCGTAAATCTGTCCCATAAAGTTAAAGCCGTGAATATCTTCATCGAAATCAGGGCTGTCCCAATGGGTGTCGCCATCCTGATGCCAAGAGACTGCTGCACCTAAACCTGCGTCTTTAATAAAGAGACCCTCATGGAAGGGCGCAAAGTCACTGCCGTTAATGGCCTCGGCCATCTTCAAAAGGCCTGGGTGCCCATAGGTTCGCAGGCAGGCAACGGAAAACTGCAGTGATCCCCCTAGATAAAATGGGGCAGCCTGCGGCGCGTCCCCTTTAGCCTGAGGCTCAAACAGTTTGACCTGATGGCGACCATTGGCGATCTGAGTACCACCCAGCGGGTCCGAGAGTGGTTTGGCCCACTGCAAGGCCAGCCCTTTATTGTCGGCTCCCAGCGCAGGACGACCCTTGGCATCATGGGTTGCCCCCATCTCAGTGGGGAAGTTGTCGCGCATAGCATCTAGGTCAGCCTCAAGATCTGCAACTTCGTCTTGGCTCAGGGCATTTTCAAAAATGTAGAAGCCATAGGTCGCATAGGTTGCAAGAATATCTGGATGTATATCGCCATTGTTATCGAATCGAAGTGGCCCGCGGTTCGGGAGTGCTAGAGCGCGCTCTTGCCCCTCGAGCAGGTATTTTTTTACGGCATCTGCATCATCGCCATAATAGGCTGCGCAGGCTTCGATGGACTGGGTAATATCTTGAATCATGGTTTGCCTTGTTATTTTTGTTGGGCCTGAGCCCGTTGGCTTAACGCAAGGGCATCGAGTTGCTGGGTGCCAAAGGATCCTGGTGAGACCGAGTCTAAATGTTAGGGGCGTTGGTATCAAATGTTATAAAAAACCCTCGAGTCACAGCTTGGCTTGGCTGGTTCCAGTCGGCTTGCCAATTGGCCCTGTAGTTTGGTGCCTGCAAAGCAGAGATAATCTATTAAAAAATCATTAAAGATCAGTGACTTAAGCCTTTAACCTCAAATGATTATAAATCTAAAAGTGGCGCTAATCTTAGCCCTGAAAACATGCTAAGGTGCTGGGATAAAATCAATTATCAGGGGTAGTGACGTTGAAAAAATTAGCAATAGCCATTCTCGGGCTCTTAACTATTGTTTTAATTTTGTGGATCTTTTTGGGCGATAGGGTCACTCGACTAGCGCTGGTTTCGTCGCTGTTTACCGGCGCTGAGCAGCAGCAAAACTTCAATAGAATGCATGAGGTTTTTCCCTCTACCAAGATGTTGCCTAGCGACAGTCCCTATGAGTTTTCGCTCGGTGCTGAGCTTTCACTACCAGAGCGCTTTTCGTACCTTGGCAATACTGTTGATACCGCTGAATTTATTAGGCGCACAGATACGGCGGCAGTGCTGGTTCTGCATCGAGGCGAACTAGTGTTCGAGGACTATTGGCTCAGCGGTGGCCCCGAACAAGTCTGGCTTTCCATGTCCGTCTCAAAGAGCTTTGTGTCCGCATTAATAGGCATTGCCATAGAGCAGGGTTACATCGCCGACGTCAACAGCCTGGTGACAGATTATGTGCCGCAATTAGAGGGCTCGGCCTATGATCAGGTGCGGATCAAGGACATTCTACAGATGTCATCTGGTGCCAGCTGGAATGAGGACTATGGCGATCCGGACTCAGATATCAATCGGTTTGGGCGCGCATTTGCGCTGGGTGGTTCCATGAATAAATTTGCCACCACATTGGTGCGAGAGTTTGAGCCCGGTACCTACAATAGATACAACTCCACTGATACTCAGGTGCTTGGTTGGTTGTTGAGCGAGGCCACGGGGCGGTCGCTGACTGACTACATGACCGATGTGCTGTGGCGGCCTATGGGAGCCCAAGACGCTGGTTATTGGTTACAGGATCTAGATGGCATGGAGATGGCCTTTGGCGGGCTAAATGTCACAGCCCGTGACTATGCCAAACTGGGTGAGATGTATCGGCTGGGAGGAGCTTTTAACGGCCGCCAAATCGTACCTGCGAGCTGGGTGAAGGATTCGTTAACTCTAGATGCAGACCATCTGTTGCCAGGGGAGAATCCAGCATCGGACTGGCCACTTGGCTATGGCTATCAATGGTGGATTCCAGAGGGTGATGCAGGCGAATTTATGGCGATTGGTGTCTATAACCAGTTTATCTATATAGCTCCAGAGCGGGAGCTGGTCATTGTCAAACTGTCGGCGAACAGTGCCTATGGCACCCCACAGGATCCCGAGGCCTCCAGCGAGTTTGAGACCATCGAGTTTTTTCGCGCCCTAGGCGCTGAGCTTGATATCGAGGCAGATACAGAGGATGACAGCCTCGATGTTGAGGCTATCGACCAGAGCAGCGACAACTAGGCCAGCGGCTAGCGCAGTAGCTGGCAACCTGCGCGCTGGCGATCTTCGGGGGTAGCGCAGAGCTGCGTCATCTGCGCTTTAATTGCCAGCAGCACCTGCTGTCTTTCTGCGGTGTTGGCCCAACCCAGCAGACTGTCACTCAACTGGCCGACACGCACAGAGTTGCGCTGATAAAGACCAGTATCCTGTGATGCCAATTCATTGATAATTGTCTGGCTAGCGGTGCTTATGCTGCTCAGGTTGTCGGGGGACAGGGCAATTAGATTAACCACATAGTTAACGCCCCACTGAGTTCTGGTGGCTGGACCTACAGAGCTATCCCAGGCTTTTTTGTACCAACTTAGAGCCTCCGCATTATTGCCCTGTTGTGCCTCGAGGTACCCCAGGTCAGGCATGTAGTAATAGGGGTGTTTGCTCAATGTCAGGGCTCTGTTGAGTATTGCCCTAGCTGAGTCCACCAGACCTGCGTCATACAGCGTCTGCCAGAGGCTATTAATCGCGCCATGGTATTGATATTTGTTTACAGAGGCCTCGCCCCAAGCAGCGCTCTCGGCTACCCATTGGAGCTGATCAGGGCTAAAAGTCTGGTCTTTTTCAAATGATGATTTTTGCAATGCCACCCAAGCCGATAGTGCACGTAGGCGCACCATCATATCTAGCTGGTCATTGTTAAATACAGCCTCAACAACACTGACAAACTGCTGCTGCAGGTCTGCTTGTTGTTGCCCTTCTGTTAATGCAGGAATAAGGCCAGGGCCGGCGTAGATAAGGCTATCGCGGTTGGCTTCGCGCAATTCCCTGTCAGCCATAATTCGAGTTACCTGCTGCAAATAGTCAACGCGCTGCTGTTGATAGGCGGCGCTGTCTGAGGGTTGCAGATTAGCCCATTGATCAATCGCCAGCATCTGCAAACGGCTTTTGGCAACCACTAGAGTATCCGGACAGTTATCAGCTAAAAGAGCAAACAGCTGATACTGCTCTAAACCGCTGGCTGACTCAGCAAATACCTTACCGCGATCTTGGCCCCAAGAATAATAGGCCAGCAGATCCCAGTCGGCGCGGCCTATGCTTTCGCCTCTTTGAACTGCACTCACCAAGGCACTTACAGGCCTGATAGCATTGATTGCCAAATCAAGGATACCCACGTAGCGCTGAATATCTACACCGCCCGGAAGCCTCGTTATCTCATCCCCCTGTGGCGAAAACAGAATGACAGTAGGGTAGCCATAGACCGAAAACTTTTCAGCATAGAGCTGAGCTTGCTGGGTGTCCCCATCCAGGTAGACAGGGATAAACAGCTTAGATTGATCTATAAACGCCTGCTCTTTAAAAATTGTTGCCTTGAGCTCATGACAGGGAGGACACCAAACAGCACCCCAGTACAAAAAAATTGGCTTATTGCGCTGCTTGGCCGCGGCAAAGGCCTGTTCAACAGAGCCGTTGAACCAGTCGATATCGGCGGGTAAATCCAGTTGAGTACTGTTATCTGGTTTGATTGCAGTGTTTTCGGCGGGCTGATTATCACAGCTAGCCAGCATCAAAATTATCAGTAAAGATGCCCAGAGGCGCGCTGTTGTAACCATGAGTGTCACTCCCAATAAATGTTTTGCGCCGGCTCTGTGGCAGGCTGCAGAGGCTGCTGATTGCTGTGCCTTTCGTTGCCCAGCAGTTTACATTTTATGG
>JABJEX010000057.1 GCA_018663035.1 Porticoccaceae bacterium | reverse complement strand
TTGCGGGTTTGGAAGGCTACAACTTTTTGCCAGCCGCGCTGAGCAATTTCGTCGCGAATTTCGGTCGCAGTGCGAAAGGTCTCGGGAAAATCTGCCTGAAAATAGCTGAGGCTTAAAACCTGAATATCGCCCGATAGCAAATTGCGCCCAAGGTTGGTAAACGTGGCTACACCGGGGTGCTCGGAATCCAAAGTACCAAAGATCTCGCGCGCCATCAGCTCAATCTGTGCATCAGTTACAGTTTCAATAGCACTGATATCCATCACAGCCATTACGGGGTTGCCCTCAGTATTGGGGTCGCGCAGCGCAATGCGGTTGGCACCAGCTATAGAACTTAGATCCTCTACCAGATTTACCACAGGCACAGGCCAAAAAAGCCCATCAGCTGTATGCAGTGTCTCTGCCACCGAGAGAGAATCAGCCAGATTCATAAAGCCCGTCAGCGGGTTAAAGTAACCTGCTCCCAGCATCACCGCATTGGCGGCAGCGGCTGAACTAAGCACAATAGAGGGTAAGCTTTCGGCTTCGGCTAACAGTTGCTGTCGCTGCTCTGTGTCGGTAACTAGCAGCGAATTGAGGGTATCTGAGCCATGGGGCTTGATCAAAGTTATATCTCCTGATTAGGGGGGGTCAAAAACAAGTTGCAACTACCTTCTTGGCAGTCAGTATCGGCGGCGTTATATATCGGCAATAAGGCCCTGCTGATGAAGATAGTCGATAATAATCTCTACCTCCTGTTCAAGGCTCATTTGATCCGTGTGAAGATGAATTTCAGGTGCCTGCGGTTCCTCGTAGGGGTCATCTATACCAGTAAAGTTTGCAATCTCTCCGGCACGCGCTTTTTTATACAGGCCTTTGGGATCTCTAGCCTCAGCTTCCGCCAACGAACAGTCGACAAAGATCTCAATAAATGGGTAATCAGATTCAGCATGAAGCTGGCGAACACGATCGCGATCAGCTCTGTAAGGGCTGATAAAGCTAGACAGCGCAATCACACCAGAGTCGACAAATAATTTAGCGATCTCGCCAATGCGACGGATGTTCTCGGTGCGATCCTCTGCGCTGAAGCCGAGGTTTTTATTGATACCCAGCCGCACATTATCGCCATCTAATCTGTATGTTAGCTTGCCTCGCTCATACAGTGCCTGCTCCAGAGCTACGGCCACTGTACTCTTGCCGCTACCAGACAGCCCAGTAAACCAAAGCGTGGCACCTTTTTGACCCAATAGCCTATGGCGGTCTGCTCGGGTAACCTCGCCATCATGCCAGTGCACATTGGTGGCTTTTTGCTCTGCCATAGCTTGTTTCCAGATCACAATAAGAGAGGCGCAATGATAGATAATTTTTGTGATTTTGTATATCTCCAATCGCCTCAAGGCCTTATACTCTGGCTGTTTCAGAATTTATAACTATAAAAAAATATACCTATGCGCCCATTAGAAAACTTAAAAATACTCGACTTTACCACCCTGGTTCCAGGCCCCTTTGCCACTATGATGCTGGCCGATATGGGCGCAGAGGTTCTAAGAGTGGAATCCCCGACTCGTGCCGACATGGTTCGCGCCATGGGCCCCTATGCTGACGGAACCTCAACCGGGCATGGCCTTTTAAATCGCAACAAGCGCTCTATAGGGCTAGACCTAAAAAAACCTGAGGCGGTGGCAATAGCCAAACAGCTAGTCGCGGACTACGACATTGTTATCGAACAGTTCCGCCCCGGCGTAATGGAGCGCTTTGGTCTCGGCTATCAACAGCTCTGCGAGATTAAGCCGGATATTATTTATTGCTCGATTACTGGCTATGGCCAAACTGGACCCTACAGTGATCGCGCCGGACATGATAATAACTATCTCTCTCTGTCAGGCCTCAACGGCTACTCGGGTCGCCAG
This sequence comes from Porticoccaceae bacterium, assembly GCA_018663035.1. Lineage (GTDB taxonomy): Bacteria > Pseudomonadota > Gammaproteobacteria > Pseudomonadales > Porticoccaceae > HTCC2207. Next base: position 48,910 of record JABJEX010000057.1, on the reverse strand, counting down.
GGGGAGCGTACACCAATTATGGGAATGCCCATTGCCGATCTTGCCGGAGGCTCGCTTCATGGCGTTATTGGTATTTTGGCAGCCGTTAACCAGCGGCATATAACCGGTGAAGGACAGCATGTGGATATCAGCATGACTGATTCTATGTTCGCTATGAATAGCCTGTTTGGTTCTGGTTATCTAGCTGCTGATCAAGAGCCTCTTGCTGGCGGCACCAATCTTAATGGCGGCAGCTTCTATGATTACTATCGCACCGCAGACAACCGCTACCTGAGTATTGGCAGCTTAGAACCGCAGTTTTTTCAGCAGCTCTGCGCCACTCTGGGCGACAGCTCCCTGCTCGAGCTAGCCAATCCCATGGACGCGGAAGCTCAGACCAAGCTGAGACAAAAAATCGACGCCATCATTGAGCAAAAGCCCCTGGCAGAATGGGTAGAGATTTTTGATGACAAAGACTGTTGCGTAGAACCTGTGCTGAGCTTCGCGGAAGCCTGCGCCAGCGACCTTATCGCTGCAAGAGACCTAGTGGTGGATGTAAAAACTCATGACAACAGCACCCAGAAACAGATTGGCAGCCCCATCAAGTTCTCTAAATCCAAACCAAAATATGAGGCGATAGGCGCCATACTTGGGCAGCACAACCAACAGGTCCTCGAAGAGCTAGGTTTTGACAAAGCCGCCATTCAAGCCGCCAAGGACTCCGGCGCACTGGGGTAAAGAGCCGTTAGAAGATAAAGAGCCCTCAGCGGATCAAGAGCCTTCAGCGGGGATAGAGAGCCTTCAGCGGGGATAGAGAGCCTTCAGCGAATAAAGAGCCTTCAGCGGATCAAAAGCTCCAAACTACCGACCATTAATAATCGCCAGTGCGTTCACAGCTATAGGCTGAACCATAGTGGCAATACCACCGGCTGCCTTGCTTGAGGCATTGCCATCAGCTGCACGCTTGGCCACACCCTGAGCAATAGCCGCCAAACGGAAAAAGCTAAAGGCCAGATAAAAATTCCAATTGTCTAGCCGGTCGATACCCATACGCTGACAGTAGCTGTCGATATACGCCTGTTCGCCAGGAATACCCAGCGCCTGCGCGTCGATTCCAAGCAGACCAGAAGAGGCTCCAGGACCATTACCAGAGGGCAACCTCATACCCATGCACTGATAGGCCAGATCTGCATAGGGGTGACCAAGGGTTGATAGCTCCCAATCTAGCACCGCAATTACGCGCTGATTATCTGAGCTAAACATCAGGTTATCTAGGCGGTAGTCGCCATGAACCAGTGATACCTTGCCATCATCCTCGGGAATATTATTACCCAACCACGCTATTACCTCGTCCATTTCAGCAATGGGCTTTAACTCAGAGGCCTTGTACTGAGCACTCCAGCGATCATATTGCCGCTGAAAATAATTGCCGGGGCGACCGTAGTCTGCAAGACCTACCCGGTCTAGATCCACGGAGTGAATCGCTGCCATAACTCGGCTCATCTCATCATACATATGGGCACGCAGCTGGTTGCTAGAAACATTTTCTAACGCCGAATCCCAGTGCACATTGCCATCGCAGAATTCCATAATATAAAACATGGAGCCAATGACCTCAGGGTCTTCACAGAGATGATAAACCTTGGCGACTGGCACATCTGTTTCTGCAAGGGCGGCCAGAACTCGGTACTCTCTGTCCACTGCATGGGCAGACTTCAATAACTTGCCCGGTGGTTGACGCCGCAGTACATAAGAACCAGAGGCCGCATCAATTTTAAAGGTGGGATTTGATTGACCACCAGCAAATTTGCTGGCAGTTAAAGGCCCCCTAAACGTCTCAATGTTGGCCTCGAGATAACTGGCCAAAAGCGTTTCATCTAATGAATCTACTGCAGACATATTTCCTTCTTTTTAAGTCTTATTATTTTTATTGTGTTTCTGTCAAAGCCCAGCCAAGCGCTCTTTGATCAGGCTATCGGCTTCAGACATAATTCGGTCTATCAGCTCTTTAACCGTCGGAACATCGTTTATCAGTCCAGCCACCATACCACAGGACCAGGCGCCGGCATCCATATCACCCTCTTTCATAATCCTGGGGTAAACACCGGCCACTTCTGGAAGAATATCCTCAAACTTAATATCCGCTCCCAGGGCTTTTTCTTTTTCCAGCAGTCGCTCGACCGCAGGGTTATTCAACACACGCTCGGTATTGCGCAGTGGACGCATTACCAGACGAGTATCCAATTCAGTGGCTGCCAGAATCGCCGCCTTTACATTGTCGTGTACTGGCGCCTCTTTGGTGGCGATAAAACGTGTGCCCATATTCATACCCTCGGCACCCATCGCCAGCGAGGCCACCAGACTGCGAGCATCTGCCATCCCACCGGAGGATACGAAAGGAATCGTCAACTCATCCGCGGCCCTGGGCAGCAGAATAAAGTTGGGAATATCGTCCTCACCAGGGTGGCCGCCACATTCAAAGCCATCCACAGAAACCGCATCACAGCCGACCTTTTCTGCTTTGAGCGCGTGGCGAACTGCGGTGCATTTATGAATGACTATAATACCGGCCTCTTTTAGCGCAGGCATATAGGGGGCCGGGTTATTGCCGGCCGTTTCAACAACCTTTACACCGCCATCTATCACCGCCTGAATCAGACCTGGATAATCCGGTGGTGTCATAGAGGGCAGAAAAGTGATATTCACGCCAAAGGGTTTGTCAGTCATTGTTTTGCAGCGAGCAATTTCTGCCGCCAGCTTTTCCGGCGTCCCCTGAGTCAGACCTGTGATAATGCCCAAACCGCCGGCATTGGATACAGCAGCCGCCATCTCAGCCAGGCCGACATGGTGCATACCGCCCTGAATAATCGGATGTTCAATACCCAAAAGCTCTGTAATACGCGTTTTCATTACCCTCTCCCCTCGTTTGGTTCGATTACTTAAAGCGCTTGCCCTGCTCTGCCAACGACACTAGTAGCGAGCTGGGTGCCCAGAAATCATCGCCTGTGGTCTCGTGGTAGTGGCGGATCTTCGCCAGCACCTTATCTAATCCCATGGTATTGGCGTAGTGCATTGGACCACCGCGATAAACCGGCCAGCCGTAGCCGTACACATAGGTCACATCAATATCGCTAGCGCGCACGGCGATGCCCTCTTCAAGAATTTTTGCCCCCTCATTGATCATGGGCAATAGGCAGCGATCGAGAATCTCTTGGTCAGAAATCTCAGCCTGAGAAATACCCTGAGCCGCGGCAACTTCGGCAAACAGCTCAGCGGTAACAGCAGCTGGGGTTGGCATACGATTCTCGTCGTAGTCGTAATAGCCTGCAGCAGTCTTTTGACCGCGACGACCCAGTTCACAGAGGCGGTCTTTCACATCCATTGGGTTGGAGTTATCTTTATCCCAACCCAGGTCTAGACCAGCGAGGTCGCCCATCTGGAATGCACCCATAGGGAAGCCAAAATCAAACAACACCCTGTCGACCTGTTCGATTGGCGCACCTTCAAGCGCCAGTTTAGAGGCTTCGATCTGGCGGGCAAACAGAATACGGTTGCCCACAAACCCTGGGCATACGCCCACCAGAACCGCCACTTTGCGGATACGTTTGGCCAGTGCCATGCTGGTTTTGATCACGTCATCAGAAGTTTTTGCCCCGCGCACCACTTCCAGCAGCTTCATTACATTGGCCGGCGAGAAGAAATGCAGACCGATCACTGACTCGGGCCTGTTGGTGACGGAGGCAATCTCATTGAGATCCAGCGCAGAGGTATTTGAGGCAAGAATGGCGCCCTGCTTGGCAATGCCATCCAGACGGGTAAAGATATCTTTTTTGACGGCCATATTTTCAAATACTGCCTCGATAATCAGATCGCAGTCCGCCAGATCTGACATATCCAGCGTACCCTGAATCAGACCACAGCGCTGCTCCACAGCCTCTTCTGTCAGGCGGCCTTTGCGTGCAGTATTTTCATAGTTCTTGCGGATAGTACCCAGGCCGCGATCCAGAGCTTCCTGATTGGTTTCCACGATGGTCACGGGCACACCTACATTGGCGAAGTTCATGGAAATACCTCCACCCATTAGGCCTCCGCCAATAACACCCACCTTGGCAATAGGTAATTCTTTGGCATCATCTGATAGCCCCGGCACCTTGCCTGCTTGGCGCTCAGAGAAAAAGAAATACTGTTGGGCCTGGGACTGAGGGCCAGCCATTAGCTCAGCAAAGAGTTTGCCCTCGGTTTTTAAACCCTCATCAAAGGGCTGATTAACCGCCGCTTCAATACAGCGAATATTGTATTCCGGCGCCAAAAAGCCACGGGTTTTGCGCGCCAGCATTTTGCGGGTCGCCGCGAAAATTTCTGGGTTGTCTTTGGCACTCTGTAATTTTTCGTCATTGTCGCGTACCCGCGGGTGCGAGCCGCCCTCAGCAGCTTTAGCCACGGCAAAGGCCATGGCCTCGGCGCGCAGGTCGCCATCAACCAGCTTGTCTACAAGCCCTAGCTCAAACGCTTCCGCTGCACCAATCGGCACACCGGAGGTGACCATGGCGAGGGTTTTTTCTACGCCAACCACGCGGGGCAATCGCTGGGTGCCACCGGCGCCGGGCAACAGACCCAGATTGACTTCCGGTAGACCAAACTTTGCACTGCCCACAGCAACGCGATAGTTGCAGCAGAGTGCTGTTTCAAGACCACCACCGAGGGCAGTCCCGTGAATAGCCGCAACTATGGGCTTAGGGGATGCGTCCATAGTCGACAGCACAGCATGGAAATTGGGCTCCATAGGCCCAGAGGAAAACTCGGAAATATCAGCACCGGCAATGAAGGTCCGACCTTCGCAGAAGATCAGTATCGCCTCGACAGCAACATCATCCAACGCCTTCTCAACACCCTCTTTTAAACCCTGGCGAACACCCTGACTCAGGGCATTAACTGGGGGGTTATTGAGTGTTAATACTGCAACGCCCTCTTCGACGTTGTAATCAACCATTGACGTAAGCGCGACCATACCTTTTCCTCTTTAATGATTATTTTTAAAAATATATTGGCATGGATTATGCCAAATACAAAGCTAGAAGCAACTCAAAAATACGAGCGCCCCAATAAGGTTTTATAGTAACTCAGAGGCATTGGATATGCCTCAATCAATAATGACTATGGGGTTGCCAAATAAGGTCAGGGGGCAATGGCAAAAACAGCACTGGAGGCTAAACCCAGACTTCTAGATTATCTCGCTGCTCCAGTCGTCGGCTGAGCTTTGTTGTTAGCAGGCTCTGAAGGCCACAGTCGGTCAGCATGCTGTCTATGCTCGCTCGCTCAGCAACATTGCAAGCACTATGAGTATCCTGTACCAGCTGTAGTTGGAGAAACCGATAGGGTTGAGCGCCAGCCTCAATAGCCTGTTCGCGCACTCTAAATCTGGCTCTGCAATTATTCTGGCCCAGATAGCGTGAGGCTCGGTCGCCGCTGGACACAGGGTTCTCGGACAGCCAGCTGTTGATAGATTCTGCCGCCGCTTGGGTTTCGGGCACTAAATCTTCGGCCACAATGGATAGCACGCACAGAAGACTGTTCGGTATCTCATCATCGGCAAGAAAATCAGAACCCGCCTCATATTGCTCGGATGCATCCTGGTACGAACGATTCATGCGCTCCACCCAGCGATATACATTGGGGGCCTGCTGCTGCATGATTTGTAGTGGTTTAGGGTCGCGCCCCAAGTGGGCAAACATTGGGCCTAGTAGACCGAAGTCACCGATACAGGGCTTCCAACCTAAAAGATAGGGGTACTGTTCGAAATGCTTATCGAGAGCTAACAAAAACTCCATATAGATCGTCTCAACAAGGTTGCGACTACCATCATTTACACCAAATACAGTGGCTGCATAGCGCATTTTATCCATCATATATTGCGTCTTAGCGTCGCGGTCTGGATGAACGCGCTGTGCATGAAAGAAGTGATAGTGCAAAAATGACAGGTTCTCTTCTGGGAAATTCCAGCGATAGTGCATAGCGGGACGAAGTAACCCCTCGGCGCCTATCAAATCAAACAGTCCGCTAATGATCTGCTGTCTGGGTGTCAAAGGTTGGCAGGGTCGCCCAGTTGCCGATTCGAAATACTCAATAATGGCACCACCATCACGAATAACCTGCCCTTCTGGAGTGCGCAAAGCCGGGATGGTTGCAAGCTTTGCAAGAGGCAAAATTTCGGTTTTAAAACTCTCAACCCCACAGGAAAACTCTTGAAACGGGATATTATTTTTTATGAGATAGGCTCGAACACGACCGGAGTAAAGTGAATGGGGCAATGCATAGAGAGCATGAGTCATCGCGTTGTTCTCGTAGATTAGGTTTTATTTTTGAATTTTTTGGTTCTGACGTAGTAATACAAAGGGTAAAAAGAACAGCACTAGCAAAATAACAAGCAGAATATGTTCACGAAACACCTGATGCAGGCCGTTTAAGATAATCTGTGACTCAAATCTATACCCCTCAGGCGTGGGCAGTACGTTATTTTCCTCAATGTACTGCTGATAGCGCGCCAGCATAAGCTGCAGCTGAGCGGGATTTTTAGTACTGAGATCTTCCGTCTCACCAGGGTCTGCAACAATATCGAATAGACGCCATTGGTTATCACCCTGAGTTCCGCGGTTAAAGACAATCTTATAATCACCCATAAATAGCGCGCCATGGCCCATCAACTCATGGCCTATGGACTCATGTGCTTGGTACACCGTCTCAGCAGTGCCCTGTAGCAAGGGCATCAGGCTGCGGCCTATCAATGGTTCGACTAAGCGGCCACCATAGCGCGCAGGCGCAGGCTTTACACCAGTCAACGCTAGAATCGTTGGCGTGATATCAGTGACAAAAGCGAAGGCATTGGTAAGCTGCTGGTTAGCGGCGATACCTGGGCCAGCAATAATCATTGGCACCCGCATACCGCCCTCGCCCAAATAGAATTTATAGTAGGCCAGCGGCGACGCGGCGGCACTGGAAAACCCTGGGCCAATAGCATTAAAGCTGCCTTTAAGGCCCAGTGTTTCATAATCAATACTGTAATCCTGCAGAGACATACGAAGACCATTAATCCAAGATTTTTGAACCTGCTGACCCATGGCTTCAGCACCATTATCCGAGGTAACTATAAATATCGTATTATCAAATTGACCTATGGCTTTTAAATGCGCCACTAAACGACCAATATGATGATCCATAGCCTCAACCATGGCTGCATAAACCGCCATGCGTTTTGCTTCATAGGCCTGTTGGTCAGCCTCTAGAGAATCCCAGTTTGGCGTGCTGGCCATGGTAACCATCTCGGTCTGAGCTGGCACAATCCCCAGCTTTATTGCGCGGGCTAGACGCTCTGTACGCAGCGCTGTCCAACCCTGATCGTAAACGCCCATATAGCGGTCAATATATTCCTGAGGGGCCTGCACTGGAATATGCACTGCCTGAAAAGGCACATAGGCAAAGAATGGCTGTCCATCGCCCTGATTGCTATCTATAAATTCGATGGTTTTATCGATTAAAAAGCGTGACGAGTAAAAGTCATCGGGCAGTTGATACTCCTGACCATCCGCATACCAGTTGGCTTTTTTATAGATTGGAATATAGGGCTTTTGCTGCCAGTTATCGGCACCGGAATCTGCCAGTGCCACCGTGCGCTCAAATCCCCGCACACTTGGCAACTGATCTGAAGCTTGACCCAGATGCCACTTGCCGGCCATATAGGTATGATATCCAGCATCCTGTAATAGAGTAGCCACAGTCACTACATTCTGACCCAGAGTGCCTGAATAATGGCTGTACTGAGACTGCTCAGGGGGAATCATTTCTGGGATATTTGGTACGCCAGAGCGATGACTGTCCACACCAGTCAGTAACATGGCCCGCGATGGCGCGCAGTTGGCACCAGTGTGGTAATTGGTAAAGCTCAGCCCCTGCTCGGCCAACGTCGATATACTCGGGGTATGGATTTCACTGCCGTAGGAAGCAAGATCACTAAAACCGAGATCATCGGCCAGGATCAGAACAATATTCGGCTGTGGTTGCGCAGCCAGAACAGGGGGATGAGCGAGAAGCAGGAGCGCAGCTAAGCTCAGCCCCCAGTTGGATTTACTGGCTGTGAACCACATAGTTAATCCTGGGTTGCCAATTTAGATGAACCGAAATAAAGAATAGCGCAGACCACAAGTTCAACGACAATCATATCGACCGCCAAGCTAGCACCGTGAAACATCCAGGCCATGGTGCGCATGATGGCTGTCAACCCCAGCAACACAATGGGTGGGTAATACCAGCTGCGGCGACCAGTGGTTAGCGCCAAGACAATAAACAGGCTCAGGGACAAAAAGAAGCTGCCCATGTCACCGATCTGAGTACTCAGGCCGACACCTGTCATCATTGTCATCCCTAGTTCAGCCGCTACTCCCTCTGGAGCCACCAGCCAGCGCAGGCCCAAAGAGGCAAAGATCAGAGCCGTTAGCGCAACAACAATACGTAAAAGTTTATTCATTATTATTCTCCAATTTTTAACACAGATTTCAGGGTTTAAACCACATCAAACACTTCAATAATTGGGGCGGCAGCAACCAAATTCGCCAAGGCTTTGTTAGCCTCAAGAAAATATTCAGTTTTGCCATGGGCATCAATATCTGCCGCGCTGGCATACTGCTCCATCACCACATAGTCTTGTGGGCTAGCTTTACTGCGATTTAAGGCGTAAAACAAAGTGCCCGGCTCATTGGCCAAAACCTGCGCAGTTAGCTCTGCAAATAGTCGCTCAAATTCTTCATTTTTACCCTCTTGCACGGTAATTTTTGCCAACACTCCCAGTGCCATAACAGCCTCCTTATGGGCTTAATTCAATCCAATACTATTGATGATAACGGCTCTGGTATCCTTGGGGTTTATCACCCCATCGATCTCTAAAAAAGCCGCGGCTTCAGCTGCCCTACCCGCCTCGTACATCTTGGCAACCAACTCATTGAACAGAGACTCACGCGCCTCGCCCTCTAGGGCTTCCAGCTCTTTTTTAAAGCCCAACTTGACGGCACCTTCTAGCCCCATGCCGCCGAATTCACCCATGGGCCAAGCGGCACTGTAGACAGGCTTAACAAAGGAGCTACCAGCCATTGCCATGGCGCCAAGACCGTAAGCTTTGCGCACAAAAATGCATACCAGCGGTGAACTGAGATTGGCGCCAGCGGCAAATAACTCTGCCATTTTGGAAGCCGCGCCCTGCTCTTCACTGGCTGGACCGACCATAAACCCTGGGGTATCACAGAGGCTAACAACCGGCAGCGAAAAGCTACTACAGAGGTTTAAAAAGCGTGCCGCCTTGGTGGCAGAAACTGCATCCACCGCACCACCAAGAACACGATTATCATTGGCAATCAGGCCAACTGGGTGGCCCTCAATACGCATAAATCCGATAATGATGGTTTTGCCATAATCTGGCTGTAGTTCCAGAAAACTTTGGCTGTCAGCAAGCACATTAATCAGCTTTCGAATATCGTAGGTGTAGCGTCGATCATCCGGCATGATGCTCTGCAAGAGTGATTGATCCGCCGCAGTCCAATCACTGAGCCGCCCCTGAAAATAACCTAGCACCTGTTTGGCTATCGCTGTGGCTTCAGCTTCATCGGCGGCGACAATATCAATCACACCATTTTTACTGTTGACCTCCACGGGGCCAATCTCAGTAGGGGCAAAGGTACCCAGACCTCCGCCTTCAATCATGGCTGGTCCTGCCATTCCTATATAGGAAGACTGAGTGGCAATGCGAATATCCGCACCTCCATAAAGCGCTGCGTTGCCGGCAAAGCAGTAACCATTATTCACCGCAATTCTAGGGACCTTTCCCGCTAACTGCCCCCAGACCAACCAGGTAGTGATATTGAGACCAGCAATCTGGGTAGTAACGTCAGTATCCCCTGGCCTGCCACCGCCTCCCTCGGTATACATTACTACTGGCAGAGAGCGCTCAGTGGCTACCTGCAACATGCGGTCGATCTTGGCATGATGAAAAAACCCCTGGGTTCCAGCTAGGCTCATATAATCGTTGATGATTACCACAGCCTGCGACTGCTGAGCGCCAAAATACGCCGTATTAATCTTAGCCAAACCGGTAATTACACCATCCGCCGCAGTTTTGGCTTTTAGTTCCTCGGGGCTGCGTCGGCTGCGCTGGGCAGCCACGGCAAACTGACCGAACTCAACAAAACTGTCCTGATCAACCAGTTCATCTAAATTCTCGCGGGCGGTACGAAATCCCTTGGCATGTCGCTTTTCGACATCCCCAGCGCGATTGCCATCGAGAGACTCCTCTACGCGCTGCAGAAATCCGTCAATGCTGCTGTGCTCTCTGTGCTTTGAAGCCATAAAAATATCCCGTTAAGACGCCGAATCTAAAGTTAGCTGTCGCTCGATTTCCCGGGCCACCAGCCAAAGCCGGTCCTGACCCCAAAGCGCCAACACCGACTCACCCTGTTGGTTGAGCAGGCGAAAACTAGGTACGCCCCAGAGGCCTGCCTCGTACATTGCCAGCCGATTATTCTCCAGAATATCTTCCCAACCAGGCTGACCAATAAGCGTTTTTGCCACCGACCAGTCAAGACCGGCCTGCTCTACCACCTTTTTGAGCCCACGATGATTGTTGGTATTGATACCCTGGGCAAAGGCGCAACTTAAAAAACTGGCGATTAACTGGTTACCAAGTCCCTGTTCACAGGCCCAGGGGTAGAGCGAGTAGCAATTGCGCACAGGGTTGCCTATGGGATCGTAAAAATTGCCAAAGGCTACACCGGCACTGCGTGCCTCGCGGGCGGTATCGGTAAAAATATACATGCCCTTTTCTCTCGTGGCAGGCACACCGCGCATCACCATGGGCAGGACTGGCCGCACCACTAATTTGACGCCCGTTGTTTCGGCTAGCTTAAGTGTTTGCTCGAAGACCACTGCGGTGTAGGGGCTGCGCAGCGAAGGGTAGATTTCTAAGGTCAGGCTGCCATTGTCGCGGTGTATACCAGGCTCTACGGCAAGGCGTGGCATTAATAGAGGTTGATCGGGCTGCCTATCTACGCCTGCCTCTGCCAATCGCGTCTCTAAATAGTGCAGCCGGTCGACACCCCAATACCACTCTTCGGCACAGTAAAACATGCCTCCAGAATAATGCTTTAAGGCAGTACGTCGGTCATTACCTGCTGCAATACATTGCTGTTGTTGCTCGGCCGAGGCGCAGCCATACTGATCAGCGAGACTAGCCAGAGCTGCGCTATCTGCGGAATACAGGGCGGAACTCACAACGCTGATAAGTTTAGCCACATCAGCAGCCCGAGATGGCTCCAGAAGAATAGCGGCCATTACGCCCTGAGCCTGAGCAATGGCCTCTGGCCGCAGAGGCTGGCTTGATGAGGATTTTAAACTGCCAGAGGTCACTGGATCCCCGGCGGGGGCCGCCAACCCATAGTGCGGCGCAATACAGCTCGCATCGTACCGCGAGAGGTTGCTCAATAGCTCAGGCTCTACCCTATTATCGCCGGAGGGGCCAGTGACAAGATAGCAACGCAGCTCAATATCATAGCGTTGCCTAAGGGGTTCAAGCACCTGCGCAGCCAAATGACTATAGCCATCATCCACCTGATGAAAGTACTCCACCAGATATTTTTCACCATTGGCCCGACGTTGTTTTTCAAATTTTTGTCGTCGCTTTGCCAGCCTTTGCGGGCTGATAATTCTGCCGATCACCTTCGACGAAAGCCATCTAAACAGCGCACTGGGATCCATAGTGGCGATACCACCCTGCTCCTTAAATTGCTTAGCCATTTCCAGCCCTTGTTTTTATTGTTGTGATTTATAAGCGCGTCTAAGTTATCAGCTTACCAATGAAAAATAAACTGGCATAGGCACTGTTAATTAATTAAGCTAATGAAATCCAAATCGGGGAGCATAGTGTGACTGTTATCGAAAAACTCTTTCCCAAACAAGCCAACAATCAGTATCAGGGTAGTCCTATTGCTCTATACGGATTCTATCTGATTATCGCCATCTACAGCTTTCGCAGCCTTGTGCATTTTCTGGCGGAAGATGCCGGTATTAACAATATCGCCTCGATAATTTTATTCCCTGTGATTGAGGGCGCCCCGGATCCAAACAACGTGATCTATCTGTTTGCCTCGCTCTGGGGTTCATCTCAACTGTTAATGCTGTTTATGTTTTATATCTGTATGTGGCGCTACCGCAATCTGCTGCCACTACTGTGGTTAACCCTGGTCATAGAGATGCCTTTGCGTATGGCCGCAGGCACCATGCACCCACTGTCTGCGCCCTATTACGAATATCAGCCTCCGGGAGCTGTGGCCAATTTACCGCTGCTAGGGTTTGCCTGCATTATGCTGGTGCTATCGCTTCGCAGCCAGACATCCCAAACAAAGCGAAGTTAACTTTAGAGAATAACCTGCTCGCAACCAGTGCCCTCAAGCACCGCGTCAACACGCGCCCTTTCCGCTCCTGTTAGTGCCTGATATTCAGCATTGATCCACTGCAAGCACTTGCCCTGATAATTAAAAGTCTGTTGCGCCCAGACACTGCCATCAATTTCTATCTGCCAGCTGCTCTCTCCTGCTTGCAGTGCTCTGGCATTGGCCAACAGCGCAGGCGCATAGACATGGCCAACTTCTTTTAAAATAGCCTTTAAGCTATCTGGCGCAGTCTCGGTAGTGTTCCAGTCATTGGCACAGGGGTTGATACCAGTTTGGTCTTCCATCACCGTGGTATAGGCCACGGCGCGTGGCGACAATCTGTGGCTGATTGCGCGCGGCGTAGGGTCAAATCCGATTAACTGGGTTAACTGTCCAAAGAGTGCAAAATCAGATGCTCCGGGACGATTACCCATCAGGTAGGGCTGCAGAGCTAGATGGGACTCCAACGCCCCGAGCAGACGCTCATAGCTGGTATCGATAAGTGGCGCAGTCTCATCATTAGAGCCAACAACATGCAATCGGCCTATCTGGCGCTGGGTGATATGGGGCTTGAACTGATTAAACTGCTCTGCGGGCAAGTTAACCTGATGAACCAAAGGTAGCAGAGTTCCCGCATTGTCAGCATCAGCCTCGTGATGCCAACGGTAATGGAACATATATTTGGTGCACCATTCGTCGGCAAAATCTTCCAACAAATAGTCGATAAAGGCCATAGCTGGGTCATCTGGAATTACCGAGCGTCCCTGATGTTCGGATTCCAAACGCCGAATAATCGGTGTCGAGTCACAGACAGCCTGCATCTCACCCGACTCATCGGGCAGTATAAAGGTTGGCAGCAGCGCCACCTTGGGTTTGGCAATACCCATCTGTGTGAGCACAGCATCGGGCGAGCCCCAGATAATTCTGTAGGCAATATGTCTGTATCTGAGCAAAGCCACCATTTTTCTGGTGTAAGGTGATGGCGGAGCGCCGATCAGGGTAATAGGTTCAGGTTGGGGCGAAGACGGTTGAGGCACAGAGAGTTGGGACATGGCAAGCTCCAAATATACGGAATATTTATCCACCTCTAAATATATTGACACACTGTATGCCATCATGCCACCCTCTAAACAGAATCTGATCTGTGGGAGGTAAAATAGTGAAGAAGTCATATATTGTCGGCCTGCTAGTGCTCACCACCGCATTGGCTCTCTACACCAAGCGCGGGGATATTTTTCTAAGCATTGTCCCCAAAGGGATGCAAGCAAATCTGCAGAGCGATAAAATCCAAGATCTGGGCGATGGCCTGCATGTGGCTCTATGCGGTGCCGGTGGGCCAATGCCCTCGGTGCGTCGCTCAGGGCCCTGTGTTGCGGTGGTCGCCGCTGGCAAACTGTTTCTGGTAGACACTGGTAGTAATGGCATTCGCAATCTTGGCCGCATGGGCTTTGCGCCCGGTTCAATCAGTGGCGTTTTTCTCAGCCATTTTCACTCCGATCATATCGATGGTCTGGGCGAGGTGGCTACCTTGCGCTGGGCCAACGGCTCCCACGAAACGCCTCTTAAGGTCTATGGCCCTGAGGGCGTGGCCGATGTGGTCGCTGGATTTAATCTGGCCTATGGGCAGGACAAGGTCTATCGCAACGATCACCATGGCAATGCTGTCACACCACTCAGTGGTGCCGGCATGGTCGCCGTTAGCGCCCCGCTTCCCGCCGATGGCGAACTGATTACTCTGTATCAACAGGATGGCCTGACAGTTGAAATGTTAGCAGTTGATCATTTCCCTATCTCTCCCGCTGTTGCCTATAGATTCAGTTATGCTGGACGCAGCGCACTGATCTCCGGTGACACCAGTAAATCCGCCAATATTGAACGCTTTGCCGAGGGCATTGATCTGCTTGTTCATGAGGCGCTATCACCTACCCTGCTGCAAGCCATGAGTCAGGGCGCAAGTAATGCTGGCAGCACAAATATGGCGCAAATTTTTCATGATGTGTTGGACTACCATGCCTCTCCAATAGAGGCCGCAGAGACTGCTCGCGACGCCAACGTGGGCCATCTACTCTACTACCATGTAGTGCCACCCCTGGATCAACCCGGTGCCGAGGCGGCCTGGTTGGACGGTGTTGATGAATATTTTAGCGAATTTACTCTGGGCCAAGATGGCACCGAAGTATCCTTGCCCGCTAACTCTAGCTCTATCGAGATTAAAAACAATGGGCTTTAATCAGCATTGCCCGACAGAGTGCAAGTTCAGACGAAATATGAGAAAATCAGCGGACGTTTTTTCCCGCAGAAACCATGCCTATGTCAGATAGTACCAGCACCTCAGAAAAAGTAGATGGCCGCCGCCTGCGCAGCGACCGCAGCCGTCAGGTGATTGTCGAGGCCATGCTGCAACTCATCAATCAGGGTAATTTGGTGCCCACGGCTCAGCAAATTGCAGATCATGCCAAGGTTGGTATTCGCTCGGTGTTTCGCCACTTTGAGGACATGGAAGCTATCTTTGCAACAGGGGATCAAATCTGGCGGGAAGGCTTTATAGGTAAGGCCTCCTCTGTAGACACTGCGCTGCCACTTCGCGAGCGTATAGTATGGGGCGTAAACGAGATTCAGAAGCTGTACGAGAACAACAGCAACATCATGAAATCCACAGCTACTCGGCGCTGGCGATCTGCCTTTCTTAAACAGAACTACGCCAAGTATCAAAACAAAATGCGCTCTGATATAGCACGCGCTCTGCCGGAAATCAGTCGCCTCTCTCAATCTCGTCAAGAGGCTATTTTTGCGATTATGTCTTTCGAGTACTGGGACAGATTGCGCGACCATCAGTCACTGAGTCCAGAGGACAGTGCAGCGCTGCTAATTGACCTGCTAGAGAGCCTCATACCCAGAGCCTGAATACCTCTGAAGCCCGAACTCATGGGTCATGGTTTTCCATTTACACACAAATACCCGCACAGCTACTCTTAAAAGTTATTAATTCGACTTGTGACCGCTTTTTGTCAAGGAGAGCGCTATGGCTAAAACCATCGAGTTTTATTTTGATTTTGGCAGCCCGACAGCCTATCTCGCCCACAGGCGTCTGCAGCAAATAAGTACCCAATATGGGTGCGACCTGGACTATAGGCCGATTCTTTTGGGTGGCCTTTTTAAAGCGTCCGGCAACATGTCGCCAGTCACGGTTCCGGCCAAAGGCCAGTATATGATGACTCAAGATCTGCCCCGCTTTGCCAAGCTCTATCAGGTACCTCTATCTATTAATCCTTACTTTCCGATCAATACGCTCAACCTGATGCGTGGTGCCGTTGCTCTGCAGGGTCAAATTGCCTTTGAAGCCTATTTAGAGGCCGTCTTCGCGGCAGTCTGGGTTCAGAAGGAGAATATGGCTGAGCTAGAAGTAATTGACAGAGTACTGACAGAGGCAGGCTTAGACGCAAAACAAATCATTGCCAGCACTCAGAATCCTGAGGTCAAGGCACGGCTGATTGAGAATACCGAAGCCGCTGTCGCGCGAGGCTGTTTTGGCGCTCCCACCATGTTTATTGGTGAGCAGATGTTTTTCGGCCAGGACCGTATGCAATTTATCGAAATGGCTCTACAATAAGAAAAACACGAAAAATTATTATTAAAATCCGTGACTTAAAAAATAAAATCAAGGGGAAATCTATGGCATCTCGTCTACGTAAATTTGCCAACGCACTGTCTCTTAGCAGCCTGATGTTACTTACGGCTGGTTTGGTTCAAGCTCAGGCTACTGTGGTCGATCAGTCGTCAATAACAGATCCAGATAGCGAATGGCTAAGCTATGGCCGCAATTACAAGGAGCAGCGCTTCAGCCCGCTGAACAAAATCAACCGCGACAATGTCGATAGTTTGGATCTCGCCTGGTCGTTCAAATTCTCGACCGCACGGGGCATGGAAGCCACGCCCCTGATGCACGACGGTGTGCTCTATGTGAGCACGGGCTGGGCGCATGTCCACGCCCTAGACGCCCGCACTGGAGAAGAGCTCTGGCACTTTGATGCCGAGGTTCCCAGAGAGCACCTAATCAAAGCCTGCTGTGGTGCAGTAAACCGCGGTGTAGCCATGTGGCAAGGTGAGGAGGAGTCTGACCTACAGGTATTTTTTGGCACCTTGGATGGACGTTTGATTGCTCTAGATGCCAAGACTGGCAAGGTCAACTGGACAGTGCAAACTACCCCAGCAAACAGTAACTACAGTGTTACCGGTGCTCCTCGAGTGGTGGACGGAAAAATTATTATCGGTAACGGTGGCGCAGAACTGGGTGTTCGCGGCTACATTACCGCCTATGACGTTAACAATGGTGATCAACTATGGCGCTTTTACACCGTGCCAGGCGATCCCAACAAACCGCAGGAACACCCTGCTCTGGAAGTGGCCGTAGAGACCTGGGGTGATAAGTCTTGGCACAAGGTTGGCGGCGGCGGTGGCACCGTATGGGACTCTATTGTCTACGACCCTGAGCTGGACTTACTTTATATAGGAACAGGAAATGGCTCGCCATGGAATCGCGAACTGCGCAGTCCTGGCGGTGGCGACAACCTTTACGTCAGTTCTATCGTTGCCCTAAAGCCAGATACTGGTGACTATGTCTGGCACTATCAGGTCACGCCAGCTGATAACTGGGACTACACTGCTACGCAGCAACTGACGCTGGCCGAGATTGAGCAAAAAGGCGAAATGCGCAAAGTGATTATGCAGGCGCCCAAAAATGGCTTCTTCTACGTGATCGATCGTGCTACCGGAGAACTTCTGTCAGCAGAGCCCTTTGCCAAGGTGACTTGGGCTAGCCATATTGATATGAAAACCGGCCGCCCTGTAGAGACCGAATATGCGAATTATCAAGCAAATGGTGGCAGCTATATCTGGCCATCACCCTATGGCGCTCACAATTGGCAGCCAATGTCATACAGCCCTAAAACAGCGCTGATGTATATTCCTGCACAGAATATTCCCCACTACTTTAGCGGCCAAAAGACGGTTAAATATCAGCTCAACCGCTGGAATACTGGGGTGGATCTCAACGAGTCTAGAGACCCTCTGAGCTGGGTGGCGGGCAAGGCATCAGCCGACGCTCTCATCTACGGTGAACTTTTGGCCTGGGACCCTGTAAAACAGCAGGCAGCTTGGTCTGTTCGTCACGATAAACCAGCTAACGGCGGTATTCTTAGTACGGACGGCGACCTAGTCTTTCAGGGTACATGGGATGGCAGTTTCACTGCCTATGATGCCGAAAATGGCGATGCCCTATGGCGCTATCAATCTGACAGCGCAGTACTGGCAGGCCCTATGACCTATGAACTAGATGGCGAGCAGTATGTCGCTGTGGCACAGGGTAGCGGCGGCGCCGTAATGCTGACTATCGGTGACGAAGTCAGACGCAACAAAGAAAATCAGAATAAATTATTGGTCTTTAAGCTAGGCGATTTCAATCAAACTCAGGCACTAGCAGATGAGAGCTTAACGACTATTCTGGCTCTGGGTCATGAAGCGATTACCGATCCAGAGATCATCAAAAAAGGTGAAGAGCTGTACAGCCACAACTGTGCGGCCTGTCACGGCATCAGTGCCAAGAGTAACTATGTGGTACCTGATCTGCGCTATATGAGTGAACAGACACATATTGACTTTGCTGGTATCGTGCTGGGCGGTTCAAGATCTCATAAGGGCATGGTGGGCTTCTATAAAACCAACAGCATGGAGGATGCCGAAGCGATTCATGCCTATCTGGACAGACAGCAACAGCGCCTGCCGGAGATGGTCGAGATGACTTTCGCTCAAAAGATCGAGTACTGGTTCACTTATGGAGCGGCTAAACTGGGTGAGAAATTCCCCTGGATGCTGAATGCCACCAGAGACATGATGTACTAAACGCTCAAGCTAAGCGCATTAAAAAAGGGGATAACTTAGTTATCCCCTTTTTTGTACCAAAACATAATAATTAACTGCCCGTAAACTTCGCTGGCCTGCGTTCAGCAAATGCCATAATTCCCTCTTGCAAGTCATTGGACTCCAAGCTGGTCATCATGGTGTACATGCCGTTTAACATCAGGCTCTGTTCATCTGTTAGATTCTCTGACTGGCGCAGAATAAACTTGGTACCGCGCACGGCCATGGGTGAGTTAGCTGCGATCTCTGCAGCCATAGCCATACCGGCTGCCATAGTGGCTTGCGCAGTTTCATACACATCATTGACCAGCCCAATCTTCTCAGCGCGATCAGCTTTAATATCCTTGCCTGTATAGGCCAGCTCAGCTACATGACCGGCATTGAGAATCTTAGGTAGACGCTGCAGGGTACCCACGTCGGCCACCAGACCAAGACGAGTTTCCCGCACACTAAATACCGAGTCTGCACTGGCAATACGGATATCACAGGCAGTGATCAGATCGACACCTGCTCCTAGACAAAAACCCTGCACCACCGCGATAACCGGTAGCTCGCATTCGGCTAGAGAGCTAATTGCCTGTTGGAACTTTTGGGTGTTGCCCAGTTGGCGAATATTCGCCTCTGCCTTGGAACGGGCCTTGGCCTTTTTATGCTCGCTAAGGCCATCCTCCGCGAGATCAATACCGGCGCAGAAATGTTTACCGCGACCCGCTAGCACAATCGCGCCGATCTCTGGATCTTCGCAGAGTGCCGCTAGGCCATGGGGAATAGCTGACCAGAGTTCAGTGGACAGCGCATTGTATTTTGCCTCACGATCAAGCCAGATAATCCCCACCTGGCCCTGCTTCTCTATACTTAACACATCGGATGAAAAACTCATGATCTGCTCCCTTCCTTAGTTCGACTGTCGGTTTAAAGAACGCATGGTCATCTTTGCCAACTGGGACATATGAACCTCATCTGGGCCGTCGGCAATGCGACAGAATCTACTTGTTGTCCAGATATGGGCCAGTGGCGTGTCTTGGCACACGCCCATGCCACCAAAGATTTGCATGGCGCGGCTAGACACATCTTCACACATTTTCGGTGCCACAATTTTGAGCATGCTGATATCTTCACGGGCACCATCTATGCCGTATTTATCCATTTTTTCAGCGGCGGCCAATACCAACAATCGACACTGCTCAATATCGCAGCGGCTGCGGGCAATCTCGTGTTGCACGCTGGTTTTTTTGCTCAGGGTTTCACCAAAGGCTACCCGCTGCTGGGCACGCTCACACATAAGCTCCAGGCTGCGTTGGGCCATGCCCACAAACATCATGGCGTATTGAAAGCGACCTGGTCCTAAGCGGCCCTGGGCAATTTCAAAGCCACGGCCTTCACCTAGTATCAAATTGCTAACTGGCACCCGCACATCGCTAAATATCATATCCCCTTCACCGCCAGGTGAATGGTATTCGCCGAAGACTTTTAGGGGTCGAGACATTTTTACCCCAGGAGTATCTGTGGGTACCAAAATAGTACTGTGCTGTTGGTGACGCGGTGCGTCCGGGTTGGACTTGCCCATTACCAGCATAATTTTGCAGGCAGAGCCAATCACATTAGTCGTCCACCATTTGCGGCCGTTTAAAACATATTCATCGCCGTCGCGCTCAATCTTTAACTCCATATTGGTGGCATCAGATGAGGCTACATCTGGTTCGGTCATGGCATAGGCGGAGCGAATTTCACCAGCTAGGAGGGGCAACAACCACTGCTCCTGTTGCTCTGGAGTACCGTACTTGGCCAGCACTTCCATATTGCCGCGATCTGGGGCATTACAGTTAAAGATCTGCTGCGACCAGGCTGCTCTGGACATGGTTTCAAAGAGTGGCGCTATCTCTAGGTTAGTTAAGCCGGGGCTCCAGGGTTTGTACTCCTCGGGCAAAAACAGATTCCACAGACCCTGCCTTTTGGCTTCGTCTTTTAGGCCCTGATACCAGTCTGGATACTGCCAGAGGTTGTTCTGATCACTGGTAAATTCCTCATACTCATGTTCGCGAGGATATATATGCTCATCCATAAACACCTTTAGGCGCTCATTGAGCTCTGCTGCTCTGGCCGTTAGTTCAAAACCCATTGTCCACTCCCCTTAAATTCAAATTTTTATTCGATAATACCGGTAATTTTGCGCATCAGCTTGTTCATGCCACCAATCCAGCGATCGTAGTTGCTGGTTTTGTTTTGCATAAACTCTTTAACAATCGGATGGGGCAAAATCAAAAAACTCTCTTCGCGCAAACCTTCAATCACAGAGTCTGCTAATTCCTCAGGTTCAATCATGCCGTTGTTCGCGGCCGCGGCAACCGCGTCATTGTCCACTGCTGTCATAGCTGTTCGCACCGCCTGCGGGCAGAGCATAGAGACATTAATGCCCTCATGTTTATGATGAATAGCCAGCCATTCACCAAAGCCAACAGCGGCATGCTTTGTTACCCCGTAGGCGGCACCACCAATCTGGTTAAGCAGCCCAGCGGCAGAGGAGGTATTTAAAAAATAACCACCGCCCCGAGCCACCATACGCGGCACCAGATGGCGCGCGGCATAAACATGAGACATAACGTTAATGTCCCAGATTGCCTGCCACTCGGCATTGGGGGAGTCGATAAACTGGCCAAAGCCCACGCCAGCATTGCAGCAAAATAGGTCGATGGGGCCTATGGTGCTCTCTGTTTCTTCAATAATGCGCGCCGTATCTTCTTCCTTGGCAACATTCGCCAGCATGGCTACACCCCCGATCATATCGGCGGTTTCCTGAGCGTTTTCTAAATTAATATCGGCGCAGACAATTTGCTTTGCCCCTTCGGCGTGAAAGCGCAGGGCCAATGCCCTACCAATGCCGCTACCTGCACCGGTGATAACCACAATTTTGTTGTCTAACTCCATAGCCTAATCCTCTATTTTTTGGCTGCTGTCTACTGGTCGGCTTAAACTAAGGTGCCCAGATGTTCTTTACGGAAGGGTTTTAAATCATCCATGCGCTTTGCCTCAACCAGATTGACCCAGTTTGGATTTGAGATCAGCGCTCGGCCAACCGCCACAAGGTCAAATTCTTTTTGCTCTAAGCGATCCAGCAAGGTATCTAGGCTAGCGGGGTCAGCTTCTTTAAAATGCGCTTCCCCAGGCTTGGGAGTAAAGTCTGCATCCAAACCTACACTACCCACGGTAATTGCTGGCTTACCCGTAATCTTTTGGGTCCAGCCCGCAAGATTTAAGTCACTGCCTTCAAACTCTGGTTCCCAAAAACGTCGCTGAGAGCAGTGAAACATATCGACGCCGGCCTCTGACAAAGGTAACAAAAATCGTTCGAGCTCTTCTGGGGTAACTGCCAAACGGGCCGCGTAATCCTGTTGTTTCCACTGGGACCAGCGCAAGATAATCGGAAAATCTGCGCCTACGGCAGTTCTTACCGCCTCAATAATTTCCACAGCGAAACGATTTCGGTTTTCGATAGACCCCGCATAATGATCATCGCGCTGATTGGTACCGGCCCAGAAAAACTGGTCGATTAGATAACCATGAGCGCCATGCAGTTCAACAGCATCACAGCCTATGGCTTTGGCGTCGGCCGCAGCCTGAGCAAAGGCCGCCACCACATCGTCAATATCCTGCTGAGTCATTACATGGCGA
The DNA here is from genome assembly GCA_018663035.1 of Porticoccaceae bacterium. Taxonomy (GTDB): domain Bacteria; phylum Pseudomonadota; class Gammaproteobacteria; order Pseudomonadales; family Porticoccaceae; genus HTCC2207. The sequence continues at coordinate 26,882 of JABJEX010000057.1, read as the reverse complement.
TTGGCCTTACCCGGTACATTCATACCAGAGGGACCATAACCCGGCACATCGCCCTCCGGCAGCGTGCCGGATTTGCGAACCGCACCCACATGCCAAAGCTGCGGTGCAATTTTACCACCGGCAGCATGTACCGCATCGACGACTTTCTTCCAGCCGGCTAGACGCGCCTCGCCATGGAAATAAGGTACGCCGGGATAGCCGCTAGCCCCGGCATGACCCACGCAGGTGCCCTCAGTAATAATCAGACCCACCCCACCCTCGGCACGACGGCGGTAGTAATCAACCACATTGTCGCCCGGTATATTGTCATTGGGAGAAAAATTCCTAGTCATAGGGGCCATAACGATACGGTTCTTTAACTCAAGGTTTCCCAGCTGAAACGGTTGAAATAAGGCATTGTTGCTCATGGTAATCTCTCTACTTATTTTTCTATCAATACAGGTTATAAAAGTGCAATCTGGGTTAGGGCCGCAATTAGGGCCAGACCCATGGGCACTAGCACCCGCGGCGAGCCTAATAGCAAGCCGGTGGTAGCTGGAAAGGCAAAGGTCTTTTCCAGCGATGCCAACTTGTTGGCATGATGGTCACTGCCAAAGGTGTCGAGTAACATCTCGGCCAGATCACGGCGACTGCGGTAGCGAACAAGCCCAATCGAGTCCCAGTTGTTTGCTTGCTCAGAATGTAGGCTTTCAATATTTTTAGCCTGGGCATTGGCGACAAAAAACGGGTGACCCCCGCGTTTAAGCAGGCCGCCCAAAAAGATTTTGGTGTAGCTGCGCAATAGCTGTATAGATTCTCGCTTGGGTGCCTTCATTTCGAGTAGATTGACCATAAACCATTCACGACCATCGTCGTTAGACAGAAAGTGATGCAGATTTTCCAGCCGGTCAGGGGCTAATCCCAGGGATTCAAAACGCTGCAGATACTCAGCGACTTCTGCCTCAGATAGTTTGCCCCTGAACCCGACATACCATAGCCAAAAAATGGCATAGAGTATTGCAGCGGCGCTCCAGATACCCAGTGCTGAAATCATGCTTGTCTCCCCCAAAAAATTGCCATAACGGCCTGTTTTAAACTGGCCCATAATATTGACACTTACTGTGCCATAATATACCCAGAATGGCTAGGCGATCGGTTTGTCGATAGTAGTAAAATCCAAGAACGACGCAGGGTGCGCTCTGCACTTAGTCTCTGGGCGGCAAGCCATGAACTATGGTTAGAAATTCCATGCGGGTGCCTGCACGGCGGAATTCGCTGAGCTCCTGATACTCAACATCGGCCCACCAGGCTTTGGCTACGGCTTCTGAGGGAAAGCTAAACAGTATCACCCGCCCTTCTCTCGGCGCCTCTCCCTCAAGATTAATCGGGTTGTCATCATAGGTTAAAAAGCTGCCACCGTATTTTTTAAGGATCGGAAAGAACCCTTTCTCGTACTTGCGATACTCGGCGGCATCTGTGACTTTTAGGTTAACCACCATATAAACTGGTATATCTGTCATCGTTTTGGCCTTTTTTTGTATTGGTTTTTTGCCTCTGTGTACATTAAATAGTCTTATGCTTTTCGGCAATAGCTGCAGTCCGTGATCTGAAGCAGGATAGGTATTTACTCGTGACTCGCGGGACTTCCTTTTTAGCTACTGTTGTTCCTAAAAACCGCTGCATGTCGATATACTAGGGCTGTTGATAAGCATTAGAATACTGTCACAAGCAGTGCCATAATATAAAAATAATAATACCTAGCAAAAAAACCTAGAGGGAACCAATGAAAAAGATCATCGAGTTTTTCCGTGTGATTTGGAATTTCTTCCAAGCCGCCCCCACATTGATATTCTTTAAACCCCCTCTGGAGGATGCCAAAACCTCTCTGGGGTTAATGTTTCAAACCACTGCTGCCACATACCCTGAAAAATCAGCCATTGTCTGCGAAGGCCAAGAGCTCAACTGGTCTGAGTTTAATTGCTTGACCAACCAGTTTGCTCACAGTCTTAAACAGCAGGGGGTTACTCGGGGCGACTGTGTAGCGGTCTTAATTGAGAACCGCACCGAGCTGTTGTGCAGTATCTTTGCACTGGCCAAAATTGGCGCTACTGCGGGTTTAATTAACACCGGCCTTACTGACCGCCCTTTGGCCCATTGCATAAGCACGGTCAACTCCAAAAAATGCCTGGTTGGGCAGGAATTGCTCGCCTCAGTGATGGGCGTTAAAGAGGGGCTTGAGCTAGCGGATAAAGATTATCTGTGGGTAGCCGACAAACAGGTCAATCAGGGCGCACCAGAATGGGCCACTGACTTTAGCGCGACGTTGGCCGATATGCCTACTGATAATCATCCAGAGACAGAGGATATCGCTGCTGGCGAAATTGCTCTTTATATCTTTACTTCTGGTACCACTGGACTGCCCAAGCCGGCGATTGTCTACCACCGCAAAATAATGTCGGCAGCCAAGCCCTACTCTACCGTCGGCTTTCATGCTAAATCCAGTGACCGCATGTATATCTGTCTGCCGCTCTACCATGCAACTGGCTTTTTGTTGGGCATTGGCAGCTGCTTGCATTCTGGTGCATCCATGTTTTTGCGGCGCCGTTTTTCAGCCACTCAATTTTGGCCTGAGGTACAAAAGTACCAGACTACATTGTTTGTCTATGTTGGCGAACTCTGTCGCTATCTGGCCATGGCACCCGAGTGCCCAGAGGAGAAAAACAACCCCCTTAAAACCATGCTAGGCAATGGTTTGCGCCCAGACGTGTGGGATATGTTCCGCAATCGCTTTGGGGTAAAACGAATTACCGAAATTTATGGCTCCAGCGAGGGCAATGTATCTTTTCTCAATATTCTCAATAAAGACTCCACCATCGGGACCGGCTCTGTAGTGGTAATGCTGGTGAAATACGATATTGAGAACGACGAAATCGTGCTGGATGAAAACGGCAAGGTTATCGAAGTGGAACCTGGCGAAGCTGGACTTATGCTGGGGCAGATTGATGATCGCTATAAGTTTGATGGCTATAAAAGCGCTGATGCGACCAATGACAAGATTCTTACCGACCTCCGCGAACCCGGAGACCGCTGGTTTAATACCGGCGATTTAATTCGCAAAATCGATGTAGGCTTTGCCATGGGACTGCCCCACTACCAATTTGTAGACCGCGTCGGTGATACCTTTCGCTGGCGCGCAGAGAATGTCTCAACCAATGAGGTGGGTGAGATTCTCAATGCCTGCGAACAGGTTGAGATAAGCAATGTCTATGGCGTAGATATCCCCGGAGCAGAAGGTAAAGCAGGTATGGCTGCCATTACATTGTCCCCTGGTCAGAAATTTAACCCAGCGGCATTTACTGAATTTGTCGACCGAGAATTGCCTGTCTTTGCCCGCCCGGTCTTTGTGCGCATTGAACAGGAACAGGACACCACAGGGACATTTAAACTATTTAAAGGTAAATTAAAGCAGCAGGCCTACCACCTGGACCAGATTGAAGAATCTATCTATGTGCGCCAGCCAAAAGCTGATCAGTATGAATTACTAGACCGAGCCTTTTATGAGCAGCTTGTTAACGGCACTGCCGGATATTAATGCGTCGCGTGCACAAGACACTATTGAAGAGTTCATGGTGATTATCCAATGACAACTATGAACCTGCAGCTTACAGAGTCTGTTCATGTATTGCGTTTGACCAACGCGGCAAATGACGGTGATAACCGTTTTACCACTGCGGTTGTGCATGAATACCTGCGCGCGCTTGATACAGTAGAACAGTATCAAGGCAACACAGCTCTCCTGTTAACCTGCGAGCATGAGAAAACCTTTTCGACGGGTATTAATCTGGACTGGCTTGCGGAGCAGGATCAGGCTGGCCGCAATGAGTTTTTAACTAGCTTCGAAATACTGCTTTGTCGTTTTGCTCTGCTAAATGCCCCCACGGTTGTCTGTATTAATGGCAATGCATATGCGGGTGGCGCTATTTTGGCAAGTGCTGCTGACTACCGACTGATGCGCTCTGACAGGGGGCGTTTCTGCTTTCCGGAAGTCAATATACAAATCCCCTTTACGCCAGTCTCAAGTGATATTGCACGCTTGCTGCCCAATCAGCAGGCGCTGAAAAATATGATGCTAACCGGTGTTGCCTATACCGGGCAGGAATGTGCTGCACTGCAAATTGTCGATGGTATTTATCCCAGCGAGCAGCTTCAGGCGGAGGCGCTGAGTTTAAGCCAGCTATTAGCCGCCAAAGATCGAGTTACTTACTGCAAAATTCGCAATCTAATGAGGCCGGAAATTACCGACCATTTAAATAAATTAACCCAATAACACCAGGAGAAACCATGGCTACTAATCTTTTTGATCTTACCGGCAAACTGGCCCTTGTCACCGGCGCTAGTCGCGGTATAGGTGAATCTATCGCTAAGCTACTGGCTGAGCAAGGGGCTCATGTCATTGTTTCTAGCCGCAAGATCGATGGCTGCCAAGCGGTTGCCGATGCTATTAATGCAGCCGGCGGCAGTGCCGAAGCTCTGGCCTGTCATGTGGGTAATATGGGCGATATTGAAAACTGCTTTGCACATATTAAGCAGGTACACGGCAAGCTAGATATTCTGGTCAATAATGCGGCCACCAACCCCTATTTTGGCCATATTCTGGATACCGACCTCGGCGCCTACACCAAGACAGTAGATGTCAATATTCGCGGGTATTTCTTTATGTCAATCGAAGCCGGCAAAATCATGCGTGAAAATGGTGGCGGCTCCATTGTTAATACCGCCTCGGTCAATGCGTTGCAGCCTGGCCCCATGCAGGGAATTTACTCTATCACCAAGGCTGCAGTGGTCAACATGACTAAGGCCTTTGCCAAGGAGTGCGGCGGGCTGGGAATCCGTGTCAATGCACTGCTGCCCGGAATGACCAAGACACAGTTTGCTGGCGCCCTGTTTAGCGACGAAAAAATCTACAAACAGGCGATTGCTACTATTCCTATGCACCGCCATGCTGAGCCCGATGAGATGGCTGGGACTGTGCTGTATCTCGTGTCCAACGCCGGCAGCTATACCAATGGTGAATGCATTGTTGTCGATGGTGGCCTGACTATCTAAACCTGTCCAAAAACAAAAAGGCACAGTCCCATGGCTGCGCCTTTTTTTTGCCCGCAGCAGTGGGCAGGCTAATTGGGCCAATAAATAAACTCATCGCCCTCTTCGATGGGCTCATTGCTTGTTTTATCAATTAGCTGCGGTGAATCGAACACGCTGGGCCATAGTGGCTCCATCTGCTCGGCGTTGTGGCTCTCTAGTAGAGCCTCCAGAAGCGCTAGCTTCTCTGGGTATTGTGTCACCAAGTTAATCTGCTCTGTAGGGTCTTCAGCAAGATTAAACAACCATTTTGCACGGGGGGCTGGTTGCGGTAGATGGGGCTGGTTGGCACGAATTAATTTCCAACCCCGATGCAAAACTGCTTGCTGGTGCCCCTCTCGCCAGAACAATGTCTGGTGAGGCTCGGTTGCAATCTCGTTACGAATATAGGGCAGTAAATTAACCCCGTCGATTTGACGATCGCTTGGCACTTTAAGGCCAGCAGCGGCTGCCACAGTGCTGAAGATATCGTTATGATGAATAGGCGCATCCAAAACACTGCCCGCGTTAATCTGTGCAGGCCATTTGGCCATAAAGGGGACGTGAGTGCCGCCCTCAAAGTGATTCAGCTTCCAGCCACGAAAGGGTTTATTTAGCTCGGGCAAGCCTATATATCCGGCGCCACCATTGTCACTGGTAAAAATAACCAATGTATTCTCGCTCAAACCATTGTCTTCGAGGCTTTGAGTAATCTTTGCGACACTGCGGTCAACGGCGCGAATCATCGCTGAATAGACACGCAATCTGTGATCTTTGATGTGCGCCAGAGCGTCATAGTCTTGCCGGCTAGCTTGCAGAGGGTTGTGAATACCCCAATGAGCCAGATATAAAAAGAATGGTCGGTGACGATTTGCTTCAATCACCTTTATGGCCTCGTCTGTGTAGTAATCGGTCAGATAACCCTTGGGCTGAAACTCCGCTCCAGACTCACCCAGACTGTTAAACCTTGCGGCGTAGCGGCCGGTGGCCCAAATCATGCGATCAATACGATCACCGCTGATCTTTGCATTGACCACCTGCGGATGATCCTCAGGCAAATACAGGCCTCCGCCCATCTCTAGACTATCGTCAAAACCCTGCTTGACTGCCACCATCTCACCCACAGAGCCGAGGTGCCACTTGCCAATATGTGCTGTGTAATAACCCCGCTGCTTGAGTAATTCAGCGATGGTGATCTCTGAGGCGGGGAGCCCCAATTCACGCATAGGTCGCATATTCTGCACATTTTCATCATTTATCAGGAGAGGAACAGGGCGTGGATCCAGTTCATTCATCCATTCGAAAATAGTGGCGCCAGTTTTAAAGAAAGGCGTAAATTCAAACCCAAACCTTGTTGAGTAGCGCCCGGTCATAATGGATGCACGAGAAGGAGCGCAGACAGCATTGGCCGCATAGCCATTAGTGAAGGTCACCCCCTGCTCAGCTAGCGCATCAATACTTGGCGTCTGCAATGTGCCATCACCAGCACCACCGTTGTACAGCGAAATATCATTAAAACCCATATCGTCAGTGACAATCAGAACAATATTGGGCGGCCTCAGACTCGGATCAAGATTAGCTGTCTGTGGCCCCTGGGACCAGTTAATGGCTCTATTCTCGGCAATTGGGCTGAATAATTCTTGCAATTTGGGCGCCGCAAACACCAACAAATCAACCCGGTTTTGCCATCCGATAAGGCCGGCAATAATAACTAGCAGTACGGCGCTAACTAATCGCTTCACAGCCTTACCATAAGCCCTGTACTGGGTGAAATTTTGTTATCCAGCAATTGGGCCCAGTGCTCTGCCAAACTCTCCACACCCTCTACCCATTGGATATCGATATCCGCAGAGACTTTGGCTGCCACCTCAGCGCTTGCGGTCATAGCTCTGACCATAGCCACTCCAGGACCCCATTCTTTATTGCGCTTCTCAATCTGTCCTGGCGCAAAAAAGAACCTTGGCCGCGCGCCCGGCAGCTCACCTACCTTGCCACCTTCTTGCCAGTGACTCGCCCCCACCATGCAACTCTCTACCATATTGTCGCCAAGATGGTTGTGCAAACTAATAGTCAGCCGAGCGTCTCCAGACATATCTACATAGGCTGTAGGCAAAGAGGCATCAATTTCATGCTCAGTTTGATAAACCACAATCTGGTCACAACAGCCAAGACCCTCAACAAACCGGACATTGGCTTGAGAAGTAACACCAATGACTGACTGACTCAGGGAGCTGTCACCCCGAAGCATCTGTGCCAGCCCAAAACCGGTTTTTGAGGACACTGAACCAATGACCACCTGCTGGGCACCGAAAAAATCATTGTCGATCAAATAGTCATAAATAAGGTAGGAGGTCATAAACAGCGGAAAAAGTAGGCAGCGCTCGGTTTCCATAGCCTGAATAAACGCTGGCTCTGCACGAGTGCGACGGAATTGATTATAGATAAGGGGAAGTTCTCGGCGATGTTCAATCACATCCATAAAGTAGTCACTGTGAATACGCCCCGGCGTTAGCACAGCATGGCTGGCCATGGGGAAATAGCCCCAGAGACGCTCACCCACTGGTATCTCGTCGCAGTTGGACTCAATCACCGTGCCACAGCCCCAGACTGGCACAATCCCCCAATTCTCCTCGGCCGGATAAAATTGCCAATAACCAATACTGTCTCCAGTCACCGCATAGCTGACGTTATTAGCGGTAAGACCGAACTTATCAATATCCACTAGTATCTGACCGGCCGCGACCGGACCGATGGGCATGCTGACCTGCCTAGTCTTGGTAATCTCAGTCCGATCTACCCACAGTGCGGTGTACTCAGTCATTGCTTTGACTCCAACCAATGTTCGTAACCCTTTTAAGAATAATGGCACAAACTATGACAGAATAATAGTACCCATAGGCTACCTGAGCCCCGTAAAACCTGCCATTTAGCAATGGCTAAATTTCTCTCAAGGTCAAATTTCTTCACCTATACTCTAAAAGATGGTGTTTTTTAGTTTGAGGGGGCTAGCCATGAAAAATCGTACTAAATCCAATTTTTTCGCATCCTGCGCTATTGTTACTGGTCTTGTCTTTGGGCTGGTAAACCTTGCTGAGGCTCGGCCTTGGTCTGAGAGAAAACTAGACAAAGCGATCCTTAAAATCGATCGAGATCTGACGAGAAAACGCTGGGAATCTGTTATTAAGCGCAGCGAAAAGGCAATTCCAGAATGTGTTGCCAGGTACAGTCAACGCCACCCTATGTGCATTGTTATGCTGAAAAACATCAACCATAGCTACGAGCAGACGCGACGCTTTAATCCAAACCCTTCGCAGATTGAAGCGGCCTACACGCTCTCAATGGAGGCCTTTGGAACTGCCCATTCAACTACGGTAAAAACCAGAGACTATTATTACAAGTTTCTTATTTTTACTGAGGACTATGCAGCTGCGGTTCCTCTGGTTAAGGAAATAATCGCTCTCGAAGAAGCGGGTGCAAACGACGCTTACCGACTAATGCAGCGCTACAACCAGCTCTATGCGCTACAGGGTTTAATCGAAAACTGGCCAGCCGAGGAAGCTGCACTGACTATGGTAATGAGGCTAGCCAAAGAGGTGATGGGTGAAGACAGCGAAGATGTTAAGGCCGCTGCCGAGGCGCTGGCACATAATTACTGCATTCAGCACAAATACCATGAATTTTTTGAGCTAATTAACCAGCAGAATCTAAATGTACCCTGTTTTGCTAAGCCCAAGAGTTAAGTCACAAATTGAGCTTCTCGCCGGCTGATTACCCAAGATAATTTATTGATCTAGGCTATCGAGATGCCTAGCTAGATGCCGATGAAAATTGACAATCGCTCCCTCGAAATGACCAAAGGTAAAATGGCTATTGGCATTACTGACTACAGATTCCTGAATAGCTCTGGCCGCTTCGCGATCTTCATTTTGGCCTGACTTGGCGACAAACAAAGCATCACGCTGGGCATCTTGCAGAGAAATCTCCTCACCGTCTAAAGGCCTGTTTACCATGCTGTATAGCACCCATCTAGACGAGCTGGGGCTGAGAGGCTCAAGAATAGCCAGATTAGTATGTTTGGACAGCACGGACACGCTAGCAGTGGGAAATAGCAGATAGACCGAGGTCGCCAAACCATTTATACGACGATGTTCTGGTGCCACATCACGCATCTTTTCTATGCGCCTAAAAGGAAACGTTACTCGGGAGTTGGCACCATAGGTTTCTACTAGATTGACGTTGTCCAACCCATAGGGGTAGAAGGTCTCTTTGTGTAGAGACTTAATATGGTAACCCTCCATAAGCGTCTCATTGAGTATCTTCCAATTGGCTTCATCGACAATGTTTTCAGACTCAAACATCTTTTGATCTGGTGTAAAGTAATCCAGACAGTCGGCCAGCATGGCCTCAGTTATTTCACCCTCTTGCATGACATAAACAATGCCGCCTTTTTCTTTGGCACTTACCTCAACCAGGCCATGTTGCTTTGGATCTACCCCCGGAAAACCCTCCTGTCCTGGAATATTTTTCAACTCACCCTCGAGACTGTATGTCCAAGCATGATAGGGGCAGACAAAGGCCCTAGAGCAGCCGCTACCAGAAGCCACCTGCATACCGCGATGACGGCAGGCATTGATAAATGCACGAACCGTACCGTCCATACCGCGAACTACCACCAGTGGCGTGCCAGCAGCCTGTCGAGCAATATAGCTTCCTTTGTCAGGTAGTGCTGCTGAGGGACAGTAGGGAACCGGCAGACGCTTCAATAAGGCTATCTCGGCCTCAAAGTGCTCTTGAGATTTATAATGTTCAACAGGCTCACGCCAGACGGTATCTCCAAGATCCGTCGTACCATTGTCTATATGCTGAAAAATTCGCTCTATTACCTGTTGTTCACTGAGCAGTGGCGACTGATTATTAGAGTGCAAGATTGGGTACCATTATTTTTATACTAACGAGACGGTATAACAGAAGACCTCTGTTTTCAACAGAGCTAAAAATAATCAGTGACAAAAAAACCCCGCACAATGTGCAGGGTTTTTTAAGTTGGTGGAGCCTAGCGGGATCGAACCGCTGACCTCAACACTGCCAGTGTTGCGCTCTCCCAGCTGAGCTAAGGCCCCAAAAAAGGAACGCGCATCATAGGGATCAGCCTGTTTTAAGTCAAGCCTGTTTCCCTGCATATTACTGGTTTTAGAGCCCTAATTAATACCATGTATGGAAGTCTAGCTAGCCCGCCATAGCCGTCGCAGTCGAACTGTTTTCGCGCCTTATAATCGCCTGCATGAGTGAAGCGCTAACCAGAGCATACAGAATCCCAATGGAGAGTCCTGTGTGGTTGATTAAACCAGTGTTAAAACCTAAGTATAAGATCAGGATGACCGCAACACAGCGCAAGGTCTCCAGCGCACGAGCATAGCTGCGACCATCTAGTACCGCACCAATAATCATCAGGCTGGCTATCTGCACTAGGGATGCGCCAAGTATCAAACCGTAGGGTCCAGTAACAGCCTGCAACGATGTCCAAAAATGGATAGCAGCAACCATAAGATATTGAACTACCACCAGTAGATTTGAGATCCGGCTCAACTGAGGGTTATATTTTTCAATATGCACTAGATCAGTTTTGATCTGAGGGTATTTTAAGGCTGAATCCTCAGGCCGCCAGCCGGTTCTAGCCCAGAGTACCTTAGCTTTATCACGCCAAGACTTGGTGTGCCAAGCGTCTCGCAGCATGTCCACATAGATATGCAGATTGGCCCACAATGGGTTAAAACTGTTGAGCGGTGTGCGTATTCCATACATTGCCGGCTGATCCGGATTCTCCTCTTTAAAGGTGCCAAAGAGGCGATCCCAGATAATTAACAGACCGCCGTAGTTTTTATCGACATAGTCGGCGTTCTGCGCATGGTGAACCCGGTGATTGGAGGGTGTTACAAATAACCATTCAATGGCACCGAGCTTAGGAATATGCTCACTGTGCACCCAGAATTGATAGATCAATTGCGCAGAGGCGATACTGACAAACATACTTATCGGCATGCCGAGTAAAAAGCAGGGAATATAGAACAGCCAGGTCGCAATAAAGCTGGTGCTAGTTTGGCGTAAGGCAGTGCTGAGGTTAAAGTCTTCGCTCTGATGGTGCACTACATGGGAGGCCCAAAAGAACTGTCGTTCGTGGCTGATGCGATGAGACAAGTAATACAGAAGGTCGTAAAGAAGTAGGCCGATAATCCAATGGCTGATGCGTTGACTATCAAAAAAACCAAAGGAGTAGTCCTGCCCTATCTGAACAAACACCAGATAGCCAATATTGAGAAATATTAGCTTGCTAGTCTGACTGACCATGCCAAGACTGAGGCTATTGATGCTGTCGTTGACTCTGTAGGTGTTGTTGCCCTTTATCCAGCCCCAGCATAGCTCAAGCAGGATAAGCGCAATAAAAACCGGGACTGCGTAGGGCACAAAGTTCATAGCCAACCTGATCTAGTTATTGTTTGAGGCCAGAGGAAATTCTAGCACCATTGCGGTGCTGATGGCCTACTCTAGGAGCATAAAAAATCCCCCTCAGGGCTGTGAGGGGGATTTAGCGCTACGACAGAGGCTTTAAAGCCTCTGTCTAGCTTATAGCCTGGTAGGCTTTTTCCATTTTTTTGAGCTTCTTTTTACCAACGCCGCCAAGCAGCTCTATAGCGTGGCGCAATCTGGCTCTGGACATGTCGGCACCCAGTAAGTCCATGGAGTCCATCACTGAAATAGACGCGCTGCTTCCCGCTATGGCAATAAACAATGGCGCCAAAAACGGTTTTAGCTTGATGCCCATGGCATCGGCAATGGCTTTTAGTGCATTGAAGATGTTGTCTCTATTCCACTGCTGAAGTGACTCCAGTCTCCAAAGCGCGAACTGCAGCACCTCTATTAACTGATCCTCTTCCATACCGGCAGACTTAAGATCATCAGCACTAATTGGCAGCATACCTGAAACCAAATAGTTACCCAGCGATGCAAGGTCTGAGAAAGTCTCCATTCGCTGACGAGCAAAGGGCAGAAAAGCCATCAATGTATCGCGGTTTAAAGCCCACTCCTGCAGCCGATCTGCGAGTTGCTCATCGCTGAGTTCATCGCGGATCCACATGCCGTTGAGCCAACTCAGTTTTTCAACGTCAAACACCGGGCCACCTAGACTCACTCGTTGAATATCAAAGACTTCTAACATTTCTTTGAGACTAAATTTTTCGCGCTCATCTGGCATAGACCAGCCCATGCGCCCCAGATAATTAAGTAGTGCCTCGGGTAAATAGCCCATGCGCTGATAGTAGAGAATACTTGTCGGATTTTTACGCTTGGATAACTTACTCTTGTCAGTATTGCGCAATAGCGGAAGATGGCAGAATACTGGTCGCTGCCAGCCAAAGTACTGATACAAAAGAATATGCTTAGGAGCAGAGTTAATCCACTCTTCACCGCGAATCACATGGCTAATCTCCATCAGGTGGTCGTCAACCACATTGGCCAGATGGTAGGTGGGCATACCATCCTCTTTTAGTAGCACCTGCAGGTCGATCTGCGCCCAGTCGATACTGATTTCGCCGCGCAACATGTCGTCAAAAGTGCATTGCCCTTCCCTTGGCACCTGCATTCGCACCACATGGGGCTCACCCTTTGATAAGCGCGCAGCAACCTCTTCTTTATCTAGGTGCAGGCAGTGGCCGTCATAGCCCAGCTGCTGCTTGTCTGCCATCTGCGTTGCACGCAGTTCATCGAGACGTTCGGAGCTACAAAAACAGCGAAAAGCGCGCCCAGACTCTAAAAGCTGATCCGCATGTTCACGATAGATCTCCGAGCGTTCACTTTGGCGGTATGGGCCCTTATCGCCGCCATTGTCGGGGCCCTCGTCCCAATCCAGCCCCAGCCAGTGAAGTGCATCCAAAATAGCCCTCTCGGACTCAGGCGTCGATCGTGCCTGATCTGTATCTTCGATTCGCAGTAAAAATTGACCCCCCTGACTGTGGGCAAAGGCCATATTAAACAGTGCCACATAGGCGGTACCAACATGAGGGTCGCCTGTGGGCGAAGGTGCAATACGGGTACGAACGGTCATTGAGTCATCCAAAATTTAACAATGGCGCCATTATACGGCCCTGATTCTGGTGCTGCGACAACAACTTGTTCGCCATTACTCCAACAGAATTGTGACTCAGCCTACAGAATACTGACAAACCAGTATACGAACTGGAAGGCATAAATTATTTTTGTTTTAAATCAATGAGTTGAAAGATCTGGTTAAAACTTTTATAGGCACAGTCAATGCGGAAATTTACAAAAATATTCACGCATAAACTCAGTATTGTTAGCGCTGTTTTTACCCTGTTACCAAGCATTCACTCGGAGGCCGTCGAGTTATTTGTTATTCCAGAGCCTATGTTGCAGCAGGTTCAGGCTCAGTACGGCAAGGATGCCGAGACCAGACTCAGGGACTGGCAGCGTCTAGTTAATTTGGGCCGATCCAAACAGGAGCTTGAAAAGCTTGAGATGACTAATAATTTTATCAACCAGGTGAAATTTGTTAGCAACCCAGGCTACCAAAACGAGGTGGATTTTCGGATCACACCTATGGAGTTTTTGATGCAGGGTTCTGGAGACTCCGAGGATTTTGCCATCGCCAAATATATCACCCTGCGCAAGATGGGAATTGCCAGTAAAAAACTGCGATTAACCTACACCGAAACCCCTGCGGAACACGGCCCCCAAATGATTCTTACCTATTATTATTCGCCGGGCTCTGAGCCACTGATTATGGATCATTTAAAAAAACCTATAAGCTCAGCATCTATCAGATCAGACATTAGCCCTCTGTATAGCTATCAGCCCAAGGACATATGGTTAATTCACTCAGCTATAAAAATGCAGCTAGACCTCACACTAGAGGCAGATTCTATAAACCGGAAGAGCACATCTGTCACCGAACTGCTGCCGGACAGCAGTTCGTTTCACTACTAGGATGCCAGTCTTTAGTTGGTGACAGTAGCGGACTCTAGTTTTCTGGAGGACGGGTGCAGCGCAATAAATAAACTGACTATCATGAGTATTAGGGAGCATCCCACCATTGTGATATGGAGGTTCCAATCTATAGCGAATCCCAGTACAGCGTCTGCAATAGGCACCAACCCCAGAGACATAAACATAAGTAAGCTCATCACACGCCCAAGAAGACTGCTCGGTGTTTTCTTCTGTAGCCAGGTAGCAAAATGTACCCAAAAGTAGTTATCGGCAAGTCCGGCCAAGAAAAATAGCAGCATCGCCCACCAATAGGGCTCGTAAAAAATAACCAGTGCCAGGGTTGATCCGCTAAAAATATTTACTGCAAAGATCATAGGAATAATATTCTTGTCCTTGGGGCCTGCTAACCAACCTCCCAGCGCGGCGCCAATAAATGCCCCACCCCCATAAGCTGCCATCTCTAAACCGTACACATAGGCGCCCTCACTAAAGCGCTGATTGGCCAGTACCGGCAGCCCTACATAGATCATTGGCATAAAGAAAAAATGGATAACTGCCATACCCACAAACCCCATGCGCACAGCGGGCACCGACCACACCCAGGCTATGGCTTCCTTGGCTTCAGTCCACAGAGATTGGGGGTTAGCCTTATCGGTGTCGGTGTTAAGAGGTTGTACTTTGACGAATAGCAGTGATACCAGCGATAGCGCAAAGGTCAGGCCATCGACGAAAAAAGCCCGTGCCAACCCTTCGCGATCTTTTTCGTAGCTGACCAGTGCGGAATTATTGCCCTCACCACTTTGGCTTATGCCATTGATTTCGCCAGCGATTATCAAGCCGGCAATCATAGGCCCTACTGTCATGCCTAGATGCAAAGTGGTCTGTACTATCGCGTTGCCAGCTTGCAGTTTATCTGTGGTCACTAAGCTGGGTAGAATTGAGGTGCTCGCAGGATAGAAAAAGGCATCCGCAACACCGAAGGCGAAAGCCATAACGAAGACAGTAACAATCGACACATTGTCCTGACTGATCATATAGGCCAGGCTCATGACCAACAGCATTCTCAAGCCATTACTGGCAACCATGACTGCCTTGGGGCTAGTACGATCTACCATCACCCCACCCGCAAGCATCAAGAAGGCACGAGGAACACCCTGAACTGCAAATACCAATCCGGTCAGGGTGGCACTGCCAGTCATCTGTAAAACCAGCCAGGGGAAAGCTAGCATGCTGATATGGTCACCTATAACGGAAACCATCTCACCAAACCAAAAGATTGAAAAATTACGGTCTTTAAAAAGACTAAACATAGGTTTTTTGCGGGGAAAAATCTTCAGCCTAGTTTATACAAGCTCGAAAGGTGCGTCTTGAAATATTTACTTTGAGGTTTGTGCTGAGGGGTTGTAAAGCAGCACAACATCAGCTGACCTCTGCACTGACTCCAGCCCTGTCAGCCCGCAGAGATGACGCAGCATGGTCTCTTGATCTCTAATGGGGATTTCTCCGCTAACCAACTGGTCCTGCACAGCACTGGCTACCTGGATGTTAGTGAGCATGTAGCGGGAGACCTCCTGCGCAGCCTGGCGCAATGGCATCTCATGAAACCTTAGCATACCTCTGTCCCAAGAGATCACCGACAGCGCATCCACAGCCTGGGGAGCAGCCATGCTGCCGTCGGCATCTATATGTAGCTGAAACCCCTCAGTAACCAGTAACGGCTCATTGGAAAGATCGCTTTCTCGACCTGCCAAGAGATATTCCTCGGCTTTAAGTTGACTGGGTAAAACCACCACCTGCTCCTCTGCCACTACCAGAGTAACCCGCGAGTTCTTGATACGCAGATTAAACCTTGCCCCTAGAGTAAGCAGTTCATTTTCAAAGGCGCGCAGAACGAAGGGACGGCTGGGGTTTTCTACCACCTCAATCAAGGCCTCACCTTTTTTAAACCTCAGGGCTCTAGTGTTTGTCTGATAGTCCAGCAGTACAGAGCTGGCGGTATTTAGATGGAGTAATGAACCATCAGGCAAAAGGACTTTGCGCTGCTCGCCTGGTGCCGTTGTATAGCTGACAGTCTCAGTGGCCAAAGGCCAGCGACCATATTGAACGGTTATCAATGCAGCGCTCCCCAGCAAAAGGATCAGGCCGATGCGCGTGGGTCTGATCAGCAGCTTGGAGAGCCGAGCGCTAAGTGTTGGCTTTATGCTATCTAGGTCATCTGAGGAAGCCTCTAACCTGTGTTTTAGACGACTAATTTCGTCCAAAGCCCAGGGGGTCAAATCATCCATGTCTTCCCAATGCTGGTTGAGGTCCTGCGATTTTTGACTGATCTCTCCTGCCTCCTGCTGTCTAGCCTTGGCCTTTTTATTATCTGACCAACTATGCGACACCCAATCCATGGCTCGCTTAAATGCCTTAGTACCCGAATACCTGTTCGTCCAGCGCGCTAAACTCTGCCGCGGAATGCCTGACTGTTTCCAAAGAGCGAGCAACATGCTCCTCTACGGAGGTCGCAGACATCCGCAGTCGCTCAGCAATTGACTCATAGCTCAGCCCTTCAAAACGGTAAAGTAAAAAAATATATCTGGTCTTTTCAGGCAAATGCCCAATGGCCTCTTTTAGCTTCTCAGTTTTTAGTTCAGCCATCAGTGCCCGGTAAGCCGAGTCGCAACTGAGTTGATCTATTGCTTGGGCCTCTGGCGCGTACTGAGATTTACGTTTGCGCAGAACATTGATGGCCAGTCGCACAGCCATGTTAAACAGGTAGCTGCGCAGGTTGCGGATATCTCGATTGTGTCTGAGCCTGCAGAGTTTTAGATAGGCATCCCGAGCTATTTGGTCGGCCTGCTCTTGATTGCCAACTTTACTTACCAGCAATCGGCGTAATTCATCCGATGTGTCCTGATATAGCTGCGTGACCTCAGGCGTATTTCTTACAGCGGTCATTTCCAAAATAAATTCCCCAATCTTTCGATCTAGGTCTTGCTGATTACGACGCCCTGTCACCGGTAATTCCCTTTCTGGCCGCTATCCCGCGACCAGCGTTATGATTAGAAGTCATTTCTAATCTGCAGCACTGTTTGCCAAAAAAAGGCACTCAGAAAGTGCAGCACTAGACTATAAGACTCTGAAACGGGGATTTACCCTACCCTGTGATCAAAATTAAATGTTGTGCTGTAGTTCAAAACTCTGCGGACAGGTAGATCCTAAAAACAAAGGGACAATCGAGGGCTGCGAGGGAAGATTACAGAATGCTTTGGCCACTGGTGGATGGGCTTTACCAGCCTAGGGGCTGCTACAACCCCTCCGGGGCGCCTTTGGCGTCCAAGCTCGCCTGTAAGTCGAACTTGTCGAACCATGGTAGATCTGAGCTTTAACAACAGCCCAAAAACCAAAAAACCTCCACGGGGGAGGTTTGAGAATATGGTGGGCCGTGATGGATTCGAACCATCGACCAATTGGTTAAAAGCCAACTGCTCTACCAGCTGAGCTAACGGCCCTCAGATGAGGTGCGTACTATACTGGCCAGAAGACAAAATTCAAGCACTTTTTTTGTATCTGGTGGGGTCTTTAACGCCAGCATCAACAAAGCCCTGTGCTCGCAACCTGCAGCTGTCACATTTACCACAGGCGAGGCCTTCGAGACTAGCCTGATAGCAGGAAACTGTTTGACTGTAATCCACATCCAAAGCCATCCCAGCACTGATAATCTCGGCTTTGGTCATGGAAATTAGCGGAGCATGAATTCTCAGTTGCTGTCCTTCAACCGCGGCCTTAGTGGCCAAGTTAGCCATGTTTTCGAAGGCGCTGATATAGTCGGGCCTACAGTCAGGGTAACCAGAGTAATCTACCGCATTAACGCCGAGAAAAATATCATTAGCGCCCAACACTTCGGCCCAGCCCAAGGCAATTGAGAGAAATACTGTATTGCGAGCAGGCACATAGGTTACTGGGATACCGCTGGTCTCATGCTCTGGAACATCAATGGCCTGATCGGTCAGCGCTGAACCTCCTATGGTGCCCAGATCTAACTGGACTACCTTGTGCTCTTTCACTGCAACCGCCCCAGACACTCTTCGAGCGGCCTCTAGCTCAGACCTGTGACGCTGGCCATAGTCAAAGCTTAGGGTGTAACACTCATAGCCCTGACTGAGCGCCATGGATAGCACAGTGGTGGAATCCAGCCCTCCCGAGACTAGAATTACGGCTTTTTTCGACATATTTATGACCTAATGTCCGGGTTGGTCGCCCCAGACGTATTTGTGGGTTTGCAGTTGCATTCTAACGCGCAGTTTATCCTCGAGAATCCACTCTGCCAGTTGCTTGGGAGATAACTCACCCTGACTGGGAGAAAAAAGGATTTCAGACACATACTCAGATAACCGCAACTCGTCGATCTTCAGACAGCACCAGTCATAGTCCTGACGATTGCAGATTACAAACTTCACTTCGTCCTGAGGTAACAGCAGCGGAATATTTTCGTAGAGATTACGCGAGACCTCTCCAGAGCCTGGTGTCTTCAAATCTAGTATTTTTACTACCCTAGAATCTACATCGTTTACAGGCATGGCTCCGCTGGTCTCCAGAGATACCCGGTAACCAAGATCACAGAGAGCCGCTAATAGCTCAATGCACTGGGGCTGAGCCAGCGGCTCACCGCCAGTGACTGTGACATATTGAGCCCCGTAACCTTCCACAATCTGCAAAATCTCACTCAGAGCAATCTTTGAGCCGCCTTCAAAAGCATAGGCAGTATCGCAGTAGCCACAGCGCAACGGACAGCCGGTAAGGCGCACAAACACTGTGGGCAGACCAGTGGTGCTGGTCTCACCCTGCAAAGAATGAAAGATTTCGGTAATGCGCAGTGAAGTTTCGGACATATTTTGGGTAATCAAGTTGAGACTAACCGGGCAGAACCCGGTAGTTAAAAATTATTATTGAGATAGGTTCGCGCTTTGTTTGCCACACCACCGCCACTGGCCGCCGCAGCTTCAAGCAATTGTTTGGCGCGCTCAACGTCACCGAGTTGGTGGTATATTTTGCCCAGTTTAAAACTGGCATCCATTGCCTTACTATGGCCCACATGCTGCTCTACAACTGCAGTAAAAGACTGCCTCGCTAATTCATCCTGGCCCTGAAGTAGATAGATCTCACCCAACCAGTAATAGGCGTTAGCTGCAAATGGGCTTGAGGGGTAATCTACTATATGTTGCTTAAAGGCCAGCGTAGCACCATCAAAATCTCGCTGTTTTAAAAGCAGACTTGAGGCTTGATCGTAGTTTTCTTTCATCAGCACACGTGTGGCCGGATCCAACGGCTTTTCGGATTGGACTGCCGGCAATAGGTTGCTGTCTAGGTCCTGCTGCACTCCAGTATCCGCAACTGCCGTTGTAGGCGCTTCAGAGCCCTGCATCGGCACATCAGCAATACTGTCCGAATTCGCTGAGGAAGTAGCTATTGCACTGACACGGCGATCTAAATCAAGATAGTCATCCATCTGGCGCTGTTTAATCTGCTGAAGCTGATAATTTAGCTCCTCGACCATGCCTCTGAGCATGCGCACTTCTTCTTGCAATACCTGCATCTGGTAGTATCGCTCGCTCTCAGCCGCTGCGGCGGGATTGACTACTACCTCCTGTTCCGCGGGCTCGACACCAGCGCTAATATCCACCACTGGCGGCAGCGCCTGCGCTACAGCGTCGGCTGAAAAGGCGGCAGTTGAGAAGATAACCAGAGTAAGAATTACTGCATATAGTGATTTCATAGCTCTTTAGAAATATCCAAGTTTATTCCAGATGCAGAAACGGCCAGAGTTAAAGTACACTCCAGCCGTATACGGCCTGCAAAGAGTAAAACATAGACCATTGCTGGCCACAGGGTTTTACTTTAGTTCAACGCGACGGTTCATGCTCCAGGCACCCTCGTTGCTGCCGTAGGAGGCTGCACGCTCTTCTCCGTAGCTGATCACTTCGATCAAGCCTCCAGAAACACCCTGCAACACCAAGAACTCTTTTACCGCATTGGCACGTCGCTCACCCAACGCCATGTTGTACTCGCGAGTGCCGCGTTCATCAGCATGACCTTCAAGACGGACGCTGCGCGGATTACTGTTTAACACAGCCGCATGCTCTAACAGAGCTGCGCGAGATTCTGGCTTAAGTAGTGCCTTGTCAAAATCAAAATAGAACACTGTATCTGCTGAGGTGACCATAGCAGCTTCTTCAACCGCTGCGCTCTCTTCAATGGCAGAGGCGTCTACCTGACCAGTCTGTACCGACGTATCTTCAATATCAGTTGAGCTGTCTTCAACAGGTGCCGAGCTACAACCAGCCAGTACCAGTGAAAATAAAATTGTGGCCAAGCCAGCTTTGTTAAACGAGGTCTTCATTGTTAACTCCTTTGAGTTACTTGATTACAAACGTAGTAGCAATTAACGCAGGAACGGCGACCAGGCCGGCTCCCGCACATCTCCATTCTTAGCAGGTAAAATATATCTCACTCCTGCGTCCAGAGACACCGCTGACAATACTCCGCGATCTCCCTGCTTAGTAGCATACATTAACATAGCACCGTTTGGCGCAACAGTAGGTGATTCATCTAATCTTGTCTCTGTGAGCTCGATCATCCTGCCAGTTTTGAGATCAAACGAGGCGATATGGAAAGTCGTTGACTCTCTGTGAACCAGAGCCAGAGTTCGGCCATCGGGCGCAAGACTTGGTCGAGCATTATAATTACCCTTAAATGTCAGACGCTCGGTCACCCCTGAGGCAATATTTAACTTATAAATCTGAGGTGTGCCGCCGCGGTCAGACGTGATTAACAGGTGTTTACCATCAGCCATCCAAGTGGGCTCTGTATCAATCGCGAAGTGTCGAGTAAGCCTTGAAAACTTGCCACTTGCTAGATCCAACAGATAGATTTCTGGGTTGCCGTCTTTGGAGAGCACCAACGCCATTTTTGTGCCATCTGGTGACCAGGATGGTGCGCCGTTCAGACCTTTAAAATTAGTTAGCTGCTGTCGCGCTGCAGTGACTAAATTCTGTCTAAAGATCGCCGGGCGACCAGTTTCGAACGAGACATAGGCGAGTTCTTTTCCATCCGGTGACCAGGAGGGCGACATAATGGGTTCCGGTGACTCCAGCATAAGCTTCTCTCTAGCACCATCCGCATCAGCCACATTTAGTCTGTAGGTATATTTGCCATCATTTCTGATGGCACTGACGTAGGCAATACGGGTAGAGAAGGCACCTTTAATACCGGTAATTTCCTCATAGACCTTATCGCTTATTAAATGTGCTAAGTCTCGAACCTCGTTAGTGCGACCGCGCACCCTGTGCTTAAACTCGACTTTTTGAGCCCCCACATTAAGCAGGCTAAATTCCAGCTCTAAACGACCATCCTCTATCAAGCCGGCTGAACCAACTACTAGATATTCACTACCCAATAGACGCCAGTCTCTGTAGTAAACATCTGCCGCCCTGGATGGAAAGGCCAGCATATCTCGCCGCGGTGTAACGCGAAACAACCCACTTCGCTGCAAATCCGCCTCAACAATACTGCCAATATCCTGCCCTACTGCGATGCCATTCATGGCAATCGGCGCTATGGCGATAATGGTCGGCTTATCGTTGCCCTGAGTAACCCTGATGACCAACTCGCCCCAAGCTGCGCTCGCGGCCATCATTAGCAATATTGGCAGAAGCCGAATTAGTCTGTTCACAATAATATCTCCATTCGTTAAAGCCTTAGATCCTGAGGGCTAAATGCTACCTTAACAGCGCGAAAGTGTTTCTCAAAAAGTCTTGATTCCAGCTGTTGCAATTCCTCGAACTGCTGAGCCTTAAACGCCGCCTGCTCCACTGAACGATCGAAGGCTATATCGCCACTCGATTTGACAATAGTCACCCCAACAACCCGCCCTGTTGGGACCAGACGTATTTCGACAAGGGCTTCCATGTCACGTCTTGCGCTGGGCGGGCGACTCCAATTATCGGAGAGTCGCTGGCGAATTAACTGCATATAGCTATTTGCTACGCGCTCGTCTTCACGGGCATTAATATCGGCCTGCTCCTGCGCCAGAGTTTCGGCGAATTCAGTTTCAATACGTTGACGCTCTGCCTCTTCTCGACGCTTCTGTTCGAGCGCCTCGCGCTCTCGATCTTTGCGCTGCTGTTCCTTGAGTGCAGCTTGACGCTTTAACTGCTCCGCTCGCTTCTCTGCAGCGCGCCGCTTTTCCTGCTCGCGACGCTTTTTTGCAGTATCAACTTTGGGTTTACTTGGCGGTTTGACCTGAGGTTTTTTCTTTGGTGCCAACTCCACCAACTTGGCTTCAATATACTGGGGCTGAATAATAATTTTTTTACTCTCTGGCTCCCAACTACTCAGAAGAGCTGCAACCACCGCTGCATGAAGCAAAAAACTAAACAGGGCTGCCGAAGAATAGCTGGTAAAGTTGCGCATATTATTGACTGGGCGGCTCGGTGACCAATCCCACAGAGGGGGCGCCCGCAAGCTGAAGCTCGCTCATCAAATTTACCACCGAGCCATAGTCAACGGCGCTATCGCCCCAGACCAAAACTGGTGTACTGGGCTTTTGTCGCAGTACCTTGCCCACCCTTTCTTTGATCACCGCCAGTGACTCAGACTGATTATTGCCTTTAACATCAATCCAGTAACTCCCATCCGCTTTGATGGAAACTATAAATGGCTCCTGATCCTTGGTGTCCATGGGCGCCGAGTTGGCATCTGGAAGCTCAACCTTCACCCCCTGCATCAACAATGGTGCAGTAATCATGAACACCACTAGCAGTACCAACGTGACGTCAATGTAGGGCACCACATTGATTTCAGCGACTAATTTACGTTTTGGTTTCTTAGGTTTCACAGCTTAGATCCCAGGCAACATTAACGTGCGTGAACCTGCCGGTGCAGGATACTTGAGAATTCCTCGGCAAAGGTCTCGTAGTTGGTATTGATCACCTCAACTTTTGCCGCATAGCGGTTATAGGCGATCACGGCGGGAATAGCGGCAAACAGCCCCATTGCCGTCGCGATCAGCGCTTCAGAGATACCCGGAGCCACAGTGGCCAATGTGGCCTGCTGAACCATGGCCAGCCCGCGAAATGAGTTCATAATTCCCCACACGGTGCCAAACAGTCCAATATAGGGGCTGACTGAGGCCACACTGGCCAAAAATGGCAGATGGATGGTGAGCTTTTCATCTTCTCTGGATAGAGCGACACGCATCGCGCGATCTGTCCCTTCCATCACAGCGTCGGGGTCGGCCTTATCGCTTTGAGCGAGACGGTTAAACTCTCGAAACCCTGCACGAAATACGTTTTCGATTCCATCAGCAGCACCCTGCTGTTTGGCTCGTTCGGTAAGCTCATGGTAGAGATTGTTCAGATCGACGCCAGACCAAAATTGGTCTTCGAAGTCCCTAAAACTGCGCTGTGCACCGTTTAGGAACAGTCCGCGCTGCACTATCATTATCCATGAGAGTACAGAGGCTAAAAACAAAGTGGCCATCACTAGCTGCACCAGCAGGCTGGCATTTGCAATTAAGGCTAGTATTGAGAGGTTTTCTTCATTCACCGTATAAACTCCAATTCAATCGAGTTGACTCTTTAATGTTGTCACCATTGCTTTTGGCATGCCTTTAGGACGTTTGCTGAGGGCATCAATGCAGGCCAGCTTGATTCGGCCTTTTACCAGTAGTTTATCTCCGCAAAACACCTGCTGAACCATTGCGAAGGTGACTCGCGAGGCATCTACAGGCTCGGCGGTCACCCTCAACTGATCATCCAGCAATGCCGGGCTGTAATATTTGAGAGATACCTCATGGACGACGAATTGCAGCCCATCAAACAGCGCCGGCTTATTAAAGCCGAGGCCTCGCATATATTCGGTGCGAGCTCGCTCCATAAACTTTAAATAATTAGCATAGAACACTATACCCCCAGCGTCTGTATCCTCAACATAGACTCTGATTGGTAGTTCAAACCTCAGGCCCTCTTTTACCACTTCAGTCATCTAGGGCATCCATCTGTTCCTGCACACGGCGGGGACTTTTCAAACCAAAATGCTGATAGGCCATGCGGGTCGCCATGCGACCTCTAGAGGTGCGCATCAGATATCCTTGCTGAATAAGATAGGGTTCAATCACGTCTTCGATGGTACCGCGCTCTTCACTTAGAGCAGCCGCTAGACTGTCGACCCCCACTGGGCCACCATCAAATTTCTCCATCAATGTAAGTAACAGCCTTCTGTCCAGATGATCAAAGCCGCTCTCATCTACGTTAAGCATGTTGAGAGCCGCGTCGGCCACCTCACGACTAACCGAGCCATCCGACTTGACCTCGGCGTAATCTCGCACGCGGCGCAGTAGCCGATTGGCAATCCTTGGAGTACCTCGCGAACGACAGGCAATTTCTTTGGCCCCCTCGCTGTCCACAGGCACATTTAAAATATCCCCAGCGCGCTGAACTATGCGTCGCAGATCGTCCACCGAGTAAAACTCAAGGCGCTGAACTATGCCGAACCGATCGCGCAGTGGCGAGGTCAGCAAGCCGGCTCTAGTGGTCGCTCCAACCAAAGTAAAGGGTGGCAAATCCAGTTTTATCGAACGTGCAGCCGGGCCTTCGCCAATAACGATATCCAGCTGATAGTCTTCGAGTGCAGGATAGAGTATCTCCTCTACCACAGGGCTAAGACGGTGAATCTCATCGATAAACAGCACATCACCTGCCTCTAGATTGGTCAGCAGTGCTGCCAGATCTCCCGCCTTTTCGAGTACCGGACCAGATGTGGTTTTTAGATCCACTTGCATCTCATTGGCAATAATGTGTGCCAATGTCGTTTTACCTAACCCTGGAGGGCCAAATACAAGCGTGTGATCAAGGGGTTCTGAGCGTTTGCGGGCAGCCTCAACAAAGATCTGCAACTGCTCCTTTACTGCGGGCTGGCCCACATAGTCAGCGAGAGCCGTAGGACGAAGCGCGCGGTCAAATCTCTCTTCAGTTACGGAGGTATCTGCGGAAATAAGTCGATCTGGTTCTATCATGGGAGGCCATCTCAAATTTGGTCACAAGCATACCCTGCTAGCCCTGATTTTACACTAGCTACAGAGCTGGTTTTACGCCTTGGAATAGTAAACCTAGTTACTTGGCTACCATGCTTTTAAGCGCAGCTCTGATAAGCTGCTCGGCGGTGGAAATATCATCGCTCACAGCCCTACTAATCATCTTGGCAGCATCTTGGGGTTTGTAGCCCAGCGCAGTTAGCGCGCTTTCAGCCTCTTCTACAATATCAGGCTGTTTAATCTGTTCAGCAACAGCGTCAACGGAACCGGCTTCCAGATCGCCCACTCGATCTCGCATTTCAATCAGTAGTCGCTCAGCGGTCTTTTTACCGACCCCCGGTAGTTTTACCAGTGTCGCTACATCATTATTGTGCACACAGAACGCAAACTCACTGGCCGACATACCAGACAAAATTGCCAGAGCCATTTTGGGCCCAACACCATTGACCCTGATCAGATGACGAAACAATGAACGCTCAGACAACTCAGCAAAACCATAGAGCTGCTGGGCGTCTTCTCGGACCACAAAGTGAGTATGCAGGGTGACCGAACCACCTACCTCAGGCACTGCAAAAAAAGTACTTAACGAGACCAATAACTCATAGCCCACACCCTGCACATCAAGCAGTACATCTGGTGCCTGTTTATCAATCACTACACCCTGAAGTCGTCCAATCATAATCTGCGATAGCCTTTATAGCGGTACCTGTGAGGATTTTATTTTAGTCTGCCGCGAGCATAACCTTTAACACCGGCTCCGGCTAGCGCTGCATTGGTGCGCATACTGTGGGCATGACAGATGGCCACAGCCAATGCGTCTGCAGCATCCTCCGCCGGCGCACTGGATAGCTTTAGAAGCTGCACAATCATCTGCTGAACCTGCTTTTTATCCGCCGCACCGGTGCCTACCACCGATTGTTTAACACTGCGAGCAGAGTATTCACCAATGGGCAATTGGGCGTTGACTCCCGCAACTATGGCTGCGCCGCGCGCCTGACCCAGTTTGAGGGCAGAGCTGGCATTATGAGCCACAAACACCTCTTCAATACCCATATGTTGCGGCTGGTACTGGATGATAATCTCACTAACGGCATCAAATATTAACTTGAGCCGCTCAGGAAGGGGCTGTTGTGGCACTCGAATAATGCCACTGCCGACATAACTTATCTTACTTCCCACTACATCAATAATGCCGTAGCCGGTGCGCCGAGAGCCTGGATCTATGCCAATTATTCGATTCATGGATATGCTTGTGGTTATGTTGAGCCAAAGTGTTGCAATGGAAGTGCCAGCAGTCAACCATTAAAAAAGCCCCCTGAACGGATCAGAGGGCTTTTAGGGACTATTCAGCAGGATCACTAGCTGTTGCTGAGACTAGTCCTCTGCTTTCGCCTTGGGCGCTGCTTTTGCCTTGGCTTTGGCTTTGGGAGCCGCCTTCGCCTTAGGAGCCGCCTTTGCCTTAGGCGGTGCTTTGGCTTTCGCCTTGGCTTTTGGAGCAGCCTTTGCTTTAGCTTTGGGCTTTTCTTCCGCGGCAGGGGCTTCTTCTGCTGGAGCCTCTTCAGCTACAGGAGCCTCTTCAGCTACAGGAGCCTCTTCCGCTGCAGGAGCCTCTTCCGCTACAGGTGCTTCCTCTACAGGGGCCTCTTCCGCTACAGGTGCTTCCTCTGCAGCAGATGCCTCTTCTACTGGAGCCTCTTCCTCTGCAGCA
>JABJEX010000056.1 GCA_018663035.1 Porticoccaceae bacterium | reverse complement strand
GTTAATTTTATTTGATAGTTTTTTGATATTAAACATCTAGATTTACTACTGACAGCGCATTGGATTCGATAAAGTCTCGACGCGGCTCTACATGGTCACCCATCAGTGTAGTAAACATCTGGTCTGCAGCTATAGCATCTTCGATAGTAACGATCAGCATGCGCCGGGTCTCAGGATCCATGGTAGTTTCCCAAAGCTGCTCAGGGTTCATTTCGCCTAACCCTTTGTAGCGCTGCGTGTTTATGCCTCGACGAGATTCGGCCATTAGCCAGTCAAGTGCCTCTTTAAACTCAGTTACCACCTGAGTACGCTCTCCTCGCTGAACATAGGCGCCCTCTTCAATCAAACCCTGAAGAGTCTTACCCAATTCAACAATTGCGGAATATTCGCTCGAGGAGAAGAAATCACGGCCAAGGAGATGATAATGGGGTACACCATGGGCAGTAATTTCAACATTAGGTAAGAAGACATTGCGCTCTTTATCTTCTTTTACCGTCACCTGGTACCTGTGAGTTCCACTATCCGACTCCATCAGCTTTTCCTGGAGTTCGCTACACCAAACCTCAAGATCGCTGCTTTTTTGCAGAAGATCGGCACTTAAACCCGAAGTATAAACAAGCGCCTCAAGCACCGCTGTCGGGTACACCAATGACATACGGTTGATTAAATCACCCACATGTCTAAATTGAGCCACCAGGCTTTCAAGTGCCGGGCCCTTAATCGCTGGCGCCGTAGGGTTAACATAGAGGCTGGCATCTTCAAGTGCCTTTTGAGTTAAATAGACCAGAAGAGCCGCGTCATCTTTGACGTACTGCTCCGACTTACCCTTACTAACCTTATACAGTGGTGGCTGCGCGATATAGATATGGCCGTTCTCAACCAGCTCGCGCATCTGACGGAAGAAAAAGGTCAACAACAGGGTGCGAATATGAGAGCCATCCACATCAGCGTCCGTCATAATGACAACAGTGTGATAACGCAGCTTAGCCAAATCAAACTCTTCTGTGCCGATCCCACAGCCGAGTGCAGTTATTAGCGTCCCAACCTCCGCGCTTGAAAGCATCTTGTCAAAGCGAGCTTTCTCTACATTGAGGATCTTACCCTTGAGGGGCAGAATCGCTTGAGTTTTTCGAGCGCGGCCCTGCTTAGCAGAACCACCAGCTGAGTCACCCTCGACTAAATATAGCTCAGACAAGGCAGGATCCTTCTCTTGGCAGTCCGCTAACTTGCCTGGCAAGCCAGCGATATCTAGGGCGCCCTTGCGTCGCGTCATCTCACGGGCCTTTCGAGCCGCCTCACGAGCACGAGCTGCGTCGATCATTTTGTTCACAATAGCTCGGGCTTCCTGAGGGAATTCCATCAGGTAGTCGCTAAATTTATCACCCATCTCCTGCTCTACAGCGGTTTTGACTTCAGAGCTAACCAGCTTATCCTTGGTCTGTGACGAAAACTTAGGATCTGGTACCTTAACCGAAACAATGCCGGTTAGACCTTCTCTTGCGTCATCACCCGTTGTGTTCACTTTACTCTTACCGTTAATACCCTCTTTTTCAATGTAGCTATTTAGCCCTCTGGTGAGTGCAGAGCGGAAGCCGGCCAAGTGGGTACCACCGTCGCGCTGAGGAATATTGTTGGTATAGCAGAGAATATTTTCCTGGAAACCATCATTCCACTGCAGTGCAACCTCAACACTGATGCCATCTTCACGCTCAACGGTAAAATGCATGATCTTGTTAATGGTGCTCTTATTGGTGTTGAGAAAGTCAACAAATGCATTTAGCCCCCCATCGTAGGCATAGGTCTCTTCTTTAGCAGTACGCTCATCATGCAATACCACACAGACACCAGAATTAAGGAACGATAACTCCCTAAGGCGTTTAGCAAGCTGGTCAAAATGAAATTGGATGTTAGTGAAAGTTTCTTCGGACGGCTCAAAATAAACCTCTGTGCCTGTCTCTGTAGTGTCACCTATCACCTCAAGCGGGCCCTGAGGCACACCATGAGCATAAGTTTGCTCATGGACCTTACCGCCGCGACGGATTGTGAGGCGCATTTTCTTTGATAGAGCATTAACCACAGAGACACCCACGCCATGTAAGCCGCCCGATACCTTATAGCTATTGTCGTCAAACTTACCGCCGGCATGCAGTACCGTCATAATAACTTCGGCAGCAGAAACTCCCTCATCATGCATCTCAGTGGGAATACCTCGCCCATTGTCGGAGACAGTGATAGCTTCATTAGGGTGAATGGTTATGCGGATTTCAGAGCAGTGTCCCGCTAGCGCCTCGTCGATGGAATTATCCACCACCTCAAACACCATGTGGTGCAAACCGGTGCCATCATCTGTATCACCAATATACATACCTGGGCGCTTACGAACCGCATCCAGCCCTTTAAGTACTTTAATACTCGAAGAGTCATAATTCGCTTCTTCACTCATAGCTTTTTACTTTCCCGTTATTCAACCATCTGAAGCTACACCATGTTCCATGTGGAACATTTGGTGCGCCATTCCCTCTACCAACAGCTCGAAGTCTTTTCGATCTACCCCAGTCATAAAGTACTGGCAACCGAGCGTATTTAAGCAAGCAACCACCTGCGCTCTATGCTCGTAATCCAACTCTGCCGGCAGGTCATCCAACAAAAACAAGCACGACCGGCCAACCTTTTGCCGATAGTGCGTCGCCTGCGCAAGCTTTAGGGCATACACTAGCAACTTGGTTTGGCCTCGAGACAAAGAGTCTGCCGCCGCCACACCATCAACCTTTATTCTTACATCCGCCTTATGGGCACCCCTATTAGTGGTACCTGTGGCTATATCTCTGGATCGATCTGCCTCTAAAACCTCAGCGAGACTGCGGCCCTCAGACCAACCCTGGTAGTACTCAAGCTCAAGAAGCCCCAAACCATCAAAAGCATTGGCGACCTCTTGGACAATATCAACAAGCTCCTTTAAATACTGCTTGCGAAAGACTGTCACCTGGTCGCTTAAAGGAAGCAATTCTGCCGTCCAAGCGCGCAGAGAATCTTCGTCCATTCTACCATGCCGGAGTAGCTGATTCCGCTGTTTTAATGCTTTTTGAAAGCGACGCCAAAGACTGGTGTACCCATGTTCCACGTGGAACACCCCCCAATCCAAAAACTGACGTCTCTGCAGAGGACCCCCTTCTAAAAGGGTAAAACTATGGGCATCGATCAGTTGAAGCGGCAACTCTTCCACCAACTGGATAGCAGATTGAAGGGATCGCCCGTCGAGGCGCGCCTCGAAACGCCCCTGAGCAGTTCGCTTGATACCGAGTTGATGACTGCCCTGCGGATTACTGCGCTCCAGGCGCGCTGATACTACAAGCTCCTCCGCTTGATTATTGATGACTACACGCAGATCCCTATGCTTAAACGAGCGACCTCGACCAAGGAGATAGATGGCCTCAAGAAAGCTGGTCTTTCCGGAGCCGTTAGCACCATAAATAATATTGGCGTTGGGGTGACATGAAATCTGAATGTTCTTGAGATTTCTTACCTCAAGAACATTCAGCCTAGAAAGGTGCATATAGATCTGTACTTATAGCTTAGGCGGCTCGCAAACTAAAGCCGCATCGGCATTACAACATAAACTGCTGAGCCATCTGCCGCATCTTCAACTAATGCACTGCTGTTAGAGTCTGATAGCGTCAGGCGAACTTCACCGCCTTTCAGAACATTTAATACATCCAGCAAGTAGCTGACGTTAAAACCGATCTCGAGATCATCGCCGGCATAATTAACCGTAACCTCTTCTTCCGCCTCCTCCTGCTCAGGGTTGTTGGCTACCATTTTGATGGCGCCCCCAGAAAGCAGTATGCGCACACCGCGGTACTTTTCATTTGAGAGGATGGCGGTACGGCCAAAGGCCTGCTTGAGCTCAGCACGATCACCTACTACCAACTTATCTCCACCCTTTGGCAACACGCGGTCATAATCGGGATAGGCGCCATCAACAAGCTTCGAGGTAAAGCAATAGTCGGTGCCTGTAATACGGATATGGTTGGAGCCCATAGCCACAGACACGTCTTCATCACCTAGCAGTCGCGAAAGCTCCATTATTCCTTTGCGAGGCAAAATCGCTGCGATAGAACCCTCAACATTAACCTCACATACGGCGTCGCAGAGCGCCATGCGGTGGCCATCTGTAGCTACCGCTCTAAGCTTGTTGGTCGATAGCTCCCAGAGCATTCCATTGAGGTAATACCGCACGTCCTGTTGCGCCATAGCAAAGGATGTGGCCTCTATAAGTCCCTTGAGAACACTAGCCTTCACGGCAAATTCAATGCTTCTCTCACCCTCGTCGACAGACGGGAATTCGTTGGCAGGCAAAGTAGCCAGGGTAAACTTACTGCGACCACTTTTTAACTGCGCCTTGCCATCACTGCTGGAGAAATCAACCTGAGCGCCCTCTGGCAGAGAGCGACAAATATCTAAAAACTTACGAGCAGAAACCGTTACCTCGCCCCCTTCCTCAGCAGATGCTACCTGAGTTGAACCAACAATCTCTACTTCGAGATCTGTACCAGTTAGCGAGAGCAGATCACCCTGCAGGCTTAATAGCACGTTGGATAGGATAGGCAGGGTCTGGCGGCGCTCTACAACGCCAACTACCAACTGCAAAGGGTTCAATAGAGCTTCACGGGAAAGGCTGAATTTCATGGTAACTTTTATTCTCCAACACTTTTATTTTCGTTAAACGCGATCAGGTAGAAAGCGTTCTGTATAGGTTTTTTAGGTCGCGCTGCACTTCCCTATCAATGCTCTCCAACTCCTTGACCTTCCGGCATGCATGGAGAACCGTCGTATGGTCTCTCCCGCCAAAAGATTCACCAATCTCAGGAAGACTGTGGTTTGTCAGCTCTTTGGCGATGGACATAGCCACCTGCCTGGGTCGCGCTACCGACCTGCTGCGCCGCTTAGATAACAGATCCGACATTTTTAACTTGTAATAGTCAGCAACCACTCTCTGAATATTGTCTATGGTAACTAGCTTATCCTGCAGTGCCAATAAGTCTTTGAGGGATTCTCTAATTAAATCTATATCGATCGCCCTACCAGTAAACTGAGCATGCGCCATGACCCGCTTTAGGGCACCCTCCAGCTCTCTAACATTAGAGCGTATGCGCTGAGCGATAAAGAACGCAGCATCTTTAGAGAGAGCCATACCGACCTGTTCTGCCTTGTTCATTAGGATTGCAGCTCTTGTCTCCAGCTCTGGCGGCTCGACAGCAACCGTCAAACCCCAACCAAATCTAGACTTCAGCCGCTCCTCGACTCCATCGATTTCTTTCGGATAACGATCACAGGTAAGGATCATCTGCTGCCCACCCTCGAGTAGCGCATTATAGGTGTGGAAAAACTCCTCCTGAGACCTCTCTTTGCCGGCAAAAAATTGAATATCATCAATTAAAAGGGCATCCACAGAGCGATAAAAGCGCTTGAACTCATCAATTGCCTTGAGCTGCAGCGCCTTGACCATGTCAGCCACAAAGCGCTCGGAATGCAAATAGACTATTTTAGCGTCAGGCTTCTTAGCCTTAAGAGCATTACCCACCGCATGCATTAAATGTGTCTTACCAAGGCCAACGCCACCATAGATAAACAAGGGGTTGTAGGATCCGCCAGGGTTCTCTGCAACCTGTTGAGCGGCAGCAAAAGCCAATTGATTAGACTTACCCTCAACGAAACTGTCAAAGGTGAAATTGTTATTAAGGTTTGTTTTCAAGCTGCTTTCAGCCGCAGACTTAATAATAGCGGGTGTATCTACAATAATGCGCGAACCCCGGTCTCCATCATTAAACGAGGGGCTGTCAACTTTGGCGGGAACAAGACTGTCAGGCTCATCTCCCTGAGCCGCCTGCTGGAACCGGGCCTGACTGGATGAATTGGCAGAGACCCCTAGAGAAACCGGATGCCCGCCAAGTTGGATGAACAACTCTTCGATTCGAGAAAAAAACTTAGTCTTAACCCAATCTTCAATAAAACGGTTTGGGGCCATCAATTGCACCGCAACTTCACCACCATTCACATCGTCCGCCTGCTGCACAGTCAGCGGGCGAATCCAGGTGTTATATTGCTGCTCAGGCAGCTCGTCACGCAACTGACTCTGACATTGAGACCATACCGACTCAGGCACTTCCATCCCCATTATTAAACCCTTAATCACCTTTGAGATTCGCCAGAGGAAATGAAGCCAGAATCACCAAAAGAGGTGGACTCAACCAATCATTTGCAACCTGAAAAACCGTCTTTCGTTTTGTTATTTTTTTTATCAAGCTGAAAATATTCTATACCCTATTTTATGGATTATCCACACAACAATAAACCTGTGATTTCCGGAAAAATAAAATAAAGTTATATTTATCAACAGGTTAAATAAAAACAATGTTTTTTTTATCAACAGAGATAAAAAATAAACTGGTTAAAATATAACCAATATCTGTGAATAACTTGTGTATATACAGTGTAGAACCAGTGTTTAAATGCTTAGCCGGGCTTTTTTTACAGCCTCAATAAATTTTTTCTTCTGGAAGGTGACCGTCAGCAATTGATTGGTCACTTTCCAATACAAAAGGAAGAAAATATTCGCCCAAGAAGGTCGTCAGAACTGAACTGGCCTGTAATCTCAGAAAGCTGTTGTTGCGCTTGACGAAGGTCCTCTGCCAACAATTCTCCGGCACCAGAACTTTCAAGTTGCTCAACGCCTGTATTGACCAAATTAAAGGCTTTCGTAAGTGCGTCTAGATGTCGGCGGCGGGCCGAGAAAAGGCCTTCTGACTGCCCCTGATAGCCAGCCATTTTTTGCAGGTGGGCAACCAACTCAGGAAAACCCTCTTTAGTTTTTGCAGATAACGCAAAGGTTGCCTCTCTTCCAGCTACTGGGCCAGGTGTTTGAATAGTCTGATCGATTTTGTTTAACACTAGTGCGAGCGATTGATTGGCCTCAGGGAAGCGTAAAAAGTATTCGGGCCAAATTTCGGATAGCTCAGGGGTATCAGTCTCAGTAATGTCCGCAACAAAGAGCACCAAGTCTGCTTTTTCTATCTCGCCCCAGGCTCTGCGAACACCCTCCTGTTCAACCTCATCATCCGTGTCTCGCAGCCCAGCGGTATCCACAATATTAAGCGGCAGACCGTTAAGGTTAATTTTTTCACGCAAAACGTCCCTAGTGGTGCCAGCCACTGCGGTGACAATTGCTGATTCATTGCCTGCCAAAGCATTCAAAAGACTGGATTTACCTGCATTGGGCTTTCCAGCTAGCACCATCGTCATGCCTTCGCGAAGCAAGGCGCCCTGCTGTGCTTTATTGAGGATATTTTTTAGCTCGGCCTGTAGCTCATGCAACCTTTTGCGTAGGTTTTCGTCTGCGAGAAAATCTATTTCCTCCTCGGGAAAATCAATAGCGGCCTCAACATAGATTCGCAGCTGTATCATGCTTTCTACCAGCTGGTTAATCATTACAGAGAACTCGCCCTGCATAGACCGTACAGCCGAACGGGCAGCCTGGCTGGAGGAGGCATCAATAAGATCCGCAATCGCCTCCGCCTGTGCAAGGTCCATTTTATCGTTGAGAAAGGCGCGCTCACTGAACTCACCCGGCCGAGCCGGTCTTGCCCCCAACTCTATACAGCGCTGCACCAACCTATCCAAAACCACTGCGCCGCCGTGTCCTTGAAGCTCGAGAATGTGCTCACCTGTAAATGAATGAGGCGCGGGAAAGTAGATCGCCACTCCCTGATCAAGGATCTCGCCATCAGCGTCAATAAAATTACTGTAGGTGGCAAGCCTAGGTTTAAGGCGTTTATCGACACCAAGCAAACCTCTTATAAAACAGTGAGGATCACCACCAGACAGGCGAACTATGCCCACACCGCCGCGGCCAGGCGCAGTGGCGACAGCAACTATGCTGTCTGTGCTATTTTGTAGAGATTGCTGGCCGCTAGTGTCTAAATTATTCTGTGCCATAAGATATGCCTGACAACTAAAGGCCCCTTGGGGCCTTTAGTTGTTTGTCTCAATTCTTCTTTGCCGTTTTTAATTGATTGTTTACATACCACTGCTGCAACATGGATAGCAGGTTGTTGATCGTCCAGTAAAGTACCAAGCCTGCCGGGAAGATCATAAAGAAAAAGGTAAACATAATCGGCATCAACTGCATCACCTTAGCCTGCATTGGATCAGTAGGCATTGGCTGCATTTTTTGCATCAACAGCATACTGGCACCCATAACTAGAGGCAGTATAAAGTAGGGGTCCTTTGCGGATAGATCCTGAATCCAGAAAATCCAGGGCATATGGCGAATCTCAACTGACTCAAGTAGCACCCAGTAAAGCGCTAGGAAGACCGGCATCTGCAGAAGCATGGGGAAACAGCCCCCAGCAGGATTTACCTTTTCTTTTTTATACAGACCCATTAATTCTTGGGACATCTTCTGGCGGTCATCACCATAGAGCTCTTTGAGCCTGGTCATTTCAGGCTGCAAGTTGCGCATCTTCGCCATGGATCTTAGGCTGGTAGCAGACAGAGGGTATAGTAGAACTTTAATAACAAAGGTTAACAGGATAATCGCCCAACCCCAGTTACCTACCACCGCATATATCCACTTCATGGCGGCGAATATGGGTTTAGCTACCATCCAAAGAAAGCCATAATCCACAGTGAGATCAAGGTATTCAGCAAGCTCACTCAATGTTTTTTGATCTTTGGGACCCACATAAAACTGCGCTTGGTACTCACCAAAGCCACCAGCGGGAATATTTAGGTTCTTTCCTGTAAAGCCCATCAAATAGACATCTTGTCCGGAAAGCTTGCGAAGACTAAATGCGTTTTTATCATCTCTTGGTGGGACCCAAGCACTAACAAAGTAATGCTGGACCATAGCCACCCAACCACCTTGGATACTAGTTTTTACAGATTCATCGGCCATATCCGAAAAATCATACTTGGCGTAATTTTTTTCTGTTTCACGCAACGCGGCGCCAAGATAGGGAGCTATACCACCACTAGACTCAACCAGGGGCTCATGAGAGTCTCTTTTAATTTGCCCATAAAACGTACCCTGCCAGGGCTCATAACTAAGATTGTTAATTAAATACTGCACCCCAATAGTGTAATCAGAAGGTTTAAACTGAAATCGCTTAACGATTTTTACGCCATCTTGGTTTAGCGTTAAATCAACATTTAACTGCTGATCACCATTGGTAAGCTGGTAGCTATTGGTAGCAACAGCAAACAGCGGTCGACCTTTGGCTGTATCGGTACCATTCTTTCCAATCAGCCCACTTTGAGCTACATATTGATTAGAATTACTTCTTGTCAGTAATTCGAAGGGAACGCCACCGTCTTCAGGCATTGCGGTGAGGTGGTTTAACAGTCTCACCTGAACTATATCCCCACCCAGGGTATCAATAGACACTTCAAATACATCTGTGGTCACCGTAACCAAGCGGTTATCGGAAACCTTATCACTAGAGCCAGTGCTTGCTGGTATCTCGCTAGCCACCGAGGGCAATTCATCAGCTAGGGTATTTATCTCTACGGCTGGAAGTTCACCACTGACAGTAATAACCTGCTCGGATGAATTAGCCGCCTGCATAGCTGTCTCTGCACCATCAAACTGATCCCACTGAATGAGTAACAACCATGCAACAACGCCAATGGCGACTAAATTGAGTGTTTTTTGCCAATCCATACTATTTATTACTCTATGTGGTTATTGTTACAGGTGATTTTTTGCTCTGTATCCGCCTGTTTATCAACAGGATCGTAACCACCAGGGTGAAAAGGGTGGCATTTTATAAGTCTTAGACCAGTAAGATAAAGCCCTTTGAAGAAACCGTAGCGGTTAAACGCCTCCTCCGCATAACAGGAGCAGCTCGGATAAAACCTACAATTTTTGCCGGTCATAGGGCTTATCGCGTACTGATAGAACTTTATCAGACCAACAGCTAGTCTACGCATTTTTTTCTTCCAAGGTCTTACAGCGCTGCAGTAGTCTGCCCCAAGATTGCACCAACAACAAGCTGAGCTCTTTTTGATCTAATTTGTCGGCATCTTTACGAGCTATAAATACGATGTCTAGGGGGCGGGGAAACTCAACCTGTCGGAACGTATCTCGCACAACACGCTTGACACGATTTCGACCAACGGCTGTTGGAATATTTTTTTTGCCTATGACTAGCCCCAGCCTAGACTGCGCATGTTGGCTTGGTTTGGCTAAGATAAGGAGGTTGGGATGTGCTACTTTGACCTGATTGCCGTCAAAAACCTCCTGAAATTCGGAGGCTTTGAGCAGGCGTCGGTTCTTACTGAAGGCGTAACTGGGCACTGGGCCCACTAACCTTATGCTGCCAGGCGCTTGCGGCCCTTGGCACGACGACGATTTAATACTGCGCGACCACCCTTAGTGGCCATACGAGATCTAAAGCCGTGAGTGCGCTTGCGCTTTAAGTTGCTTGGTTGAAATGTTCTTTTCATGGCATCAAATCCAAATGTTTAGTCAGTACTAATTTAAGGCGGGCGATTCTAATGAAATTACCCCGCTATATCAACGATTTATTAATTAAAATTCATTTAATCTAGCAAAACCCTAATCCTCTGCATTAGCGCCTAAAAACCTCACAGCAAAATCACAGGTTATCCCCAATTTTAAAGGACTAAACGGTTCCTATTTTTATTGCTGACTTTTTTGTAGAAAACCTCTGTATAAGTTATGAAGTTATTCATGCAATACACCTAGTTATACTAGGGCATTTGAATTCAATGAAATTTAATACCGGACCAAACATGGATATTCACATGCAAAGGTACACCGTAAACAGCAGCTTATACAGTTAAAATTTAATCCTAACCCATTGAAATAACTAACTTTAACTAACTTACCCACAAAAAATGCTGTAACTAATAACAACAATAAACATCTAAATAACATATTTAATAGATAATACTACTTATATAACTATATTCAGCCGCGAACTATTTCATCGCAAAAACAGGATAAATAAAACTGCTTAATTTTTAGCAGTACACCCGTATAATGGTCGACTGATCTATCCCTAGTAATCTAAAACTATGCAATACCCTGATACTTTTGACGTTATCGTAATTGGTGGTGGCCATGCCGGTACTGAGGCGTGCCTGGCATCTGCGCGCATGGGCTGTCGCACTTTACTGCTAACACACAATATCGAGACGCTGGGGCAAATGTCTTGTAACCCCGCCATAGGTGGCATAGGAAAAAGTCATCTGGTCAAAGAGGTAGATGCATTGGGTGGCGCCATGGCTACAGCCACTGACCTAGGTGGTATTCAATTCCGTGTGCTGAACTCAAGGAAGGGTCCTGCGGTAAGAGCGACAAGAGCTCAGGCAGACCGTGTGCGATACAAAGCTGCGATTAGAGCGATTTTAGAAAACCAGCCCAACCTGAGTATATTTCAGCAGGCTGTAGACGATTTAGTATTGGAAGGCGACCGAGTCACTGGTGTAGTCACTCAGATAGGTATGACGTTTAGGGCTAAAACTGTGGTAGTTACCGCCGGAACATTTTTAGCTGGCCGAGTACATATAGGTCTCGAGAATCATTCCGCTGGTCGCGCTGGCGATCCCCCGGCCGAACACCTAGCAAAAAAGTTACGAGAACTTCCATTTCGGGTAGAGCGGCTAAAAACAGGCACGCCACCGAGAATCGATGCCAGATCTGTTGACTTCAGTAATCTTCAGGAGCAATGGGGCGATCTACCTGAACCGGTTATGTCCTATCTTGGTAAGCTTGAGGATCACCCACAGCAGACCTGTTGTTGGATTACTTACACCAATAGCGACACTCACGAAATTATCCGCGGCGGCATGGATCGCTCACCAATGTACACTGGCGTAATCGACGGTGTGGGCCCTAGGTACTGTCCCTCTATTGAAGATAAGGTGGTGCGTTTTGCGGATAAAGACCAGCACCAGATATTTGTTGAGCCTGAGGGGTTGGACACTCACGAGCTCTACCCAAATGGTATTTCCACTAGCCTACCCTTTGATGTTCAGTTGAGCCTTGTTCGATCCATAGTGGGTTTTGAAAACGCACATATAACTCGCCCAGGCTATGCCATTGAGTATGATTATTTTAATCCTCAGGATTTAAAATACAGTCTGGAAACTAAATCGGTAAGTGGGCTGTTTTTCGCCGGTCAAATTAATGGCACCACTGGCTATGAAGAAGCAGCAGCTCAGGGACTGTTAGCTGGTACCAATGCCGCGCTTCAGGTTCAAGAAAAAGAGAGCTGGTGTCCGAGAAGAGACAACGCCTACATAGGCGTTTTAGTTGATGACCTTATAAGTATGGGAACCGCGGAACCCTACCGTATGTTTACTAGCCGCGCTGAATACAGACTGTTATTGCGCGAGGATAATGCGGACCTTAGGCTAACAGAAAAAGGCCGAGAGCTAGGTTTGGTAGACGATTACCGCTGGCAACAGTTCAGTGAAAAACACGAAGCCATTGAGCTTGAGCTCCAGCGGCTTAGGAGCACGTGGATCCAGCCCGGCTCTGTAGCGGCGGAAAGACTGGCTGATCATATCGAGAAAAAACTTTCCCACGAGTACAATCTATTCGACCTACTTAAACGCCCTGAGCTTAACTATGAGATAATTGGTGGACTGAGTTCGGACGATCGTGCACCTCTGGACAAAAAGGTCGCGGAGCAGGTTGAAATTGAGGCCAAATACTCTGGTTACATTGACCGCCAGCAAGATGAAGTAGATCGCTTACAGCGCCACGAAAACACTCCTATCCCCGATAGTTTTGATTATCAGAAAATAAAAGGGCTTTCTAATGAGGTTGTGCAAAAATTAAGTGCGGCCAAACCAGAGACTCTAGCGCGAGCCGCCCGTGTACCCGGGGTTACGCCAGCGGCCATTTCACTTCTATTGGTATCCCTAAAAAAACATGCAGCCTAATTCTGATAGCCCTTATGGAAAAGGATCCACATCTGCAAAGAAGTCCAAATTGCAACATGGAATCAAGCTGCTTGGTATAGAGTGCACTGCCGATCAAGTTGATAAGTTGCTTGTTTATCTTGAGATGTTGGAGCACTGGAATAAGGCCTATAACCTGACCGCTATTCGTGACCCAATGCAGATGATTGATCTGCATCTGTTGGATAGCCTGGCAATACTAAAATATATTGAGAAGTCCGAGGCCGTTATAGATGTGGGCACTGGGCCAGGATTACCAGGTATACCCCTGGCAATCATGAACCCCAAAAAGTCGTTTACCCTGCTCGACAGCAACGGCAAGAAGACCCGTTTTTTGTTTCAGGTGATTGCTGAGCTGGGTTTGGACAATGTCCAAGAGGTCAACAGTAGGGTCGAACTTTTCACTCCAGAGGTTTTATTTGACACTGTTCTTAGTCGAGCTTTTAGCTCGATTCCAGATATGCTGCATAATTGTGATCACCTAATATTTGCGTCCGGTTGTTTTATGGCCATGAAAGGCAAAAACCCTCAATCAGAGTTGAGCAAAATTGAGAAAGCCTATAAGGTCGATGAGTTACACAGATTAGACGTGCCGGGTGTCGATGGCGAACGACATCTAGTTAAGATAATAAAAAAAATGCAGTCGCCGAGCTTGGAACCCTAAAGGTAATTACTTTGGCCCGGATACTATCAATAGCAAACCAAAAAGGCGGCGTTGGAAAAACAACCACCAGTGTTAACCTTTCTGCATCACTTGCTGCCTATAAAAAACGTGTACTGCTAATTGATATGGATCCCCAGGGAAACGCCACCATGGGCTCTGGAATCAACAAAGCAAAATGCGAATACAGCGTCTATCATGTCTTGACCGAAAAAAAATCAATAGAAGACGTCACTGTTATTTCCGAGCAGGGCAAATATCATCTTCTACCCTGTAACGGGGATCTGGTTGCTGCTGAAGTTGAGTTAATGCAAGAGATTGGCCGCGAGAGCCGCCTGCGTCACGCCTTGAAATCTGTAAAAGATTCATACGACTACGTGATTATTGACTGTCCTCCCTCGCTAAATTTGCTTACAGTAAATTCGCTAGTTGCCAGTGATGGCGTGCTTATTCCCATGCAATGTGAATACTATGCACTTGAGGGCTTGTCGGCGCTCAATAATACTATTCGCCAAATTGCTAAGCTTATTAACCCCAAGCTTCGCATAGAGGGTATTTTGAGGACCATGTACGACCCGCGTAGTAGTCTTACTAATGCTGTTTCAGCTCAGCTTAGAAAGTATTTTGGCGATCGCGTTTACCGCGTTAGCATTCCTCGCAATGTGCGCCTCGCAGAAGCGCCGAGTCATGGTTTACCGGCGCTGGTCTACGATAGAAACTCTAAGGGGTCGGTTGCCTATCTTGCTCTAGCGGGTGAAATGCTGCGTCAAGAAAAGGCGGCTCAGGCGCAAACAACACAACTATCAGGAAGCTAAAGCATGGCCACAAAACGACAAAGTCTGGGTAAGGGGTTGGATGCGTTGCTCGGGCTATCTGAAGAGAGTCAAGAGCTGACTGATCAGGCTGCACCTCCATCTAACACCAGTGCCCCAGCTGTGGATGGAACCTTGCGCGAGTTACCCGTTGAATTTTTGCAACGCGGAAAATATCAGCCCCGTAGGGATATTAATCCAGAGGCTATTCAGGAGCTTGCCGACTCGATCGCCGCGCAGGGCGTTATGCAGCCAATCGTTGTTCGAGCTATTGGTGAAGACCGCTATGAAATTATTGCTGGAGAGCGTCGCTGGCGAGCCACACAGCAAGCGGGCCTAGAGAGTATACCGGCCATCATTCGAGATGTTTCAGATGAGGCCGCCATAGCAATGGCGTTGATTGAGAATATTCAACGTGAAGACCTCAATCCCATGGAAGAAAGCTTGGCGCTTATCCGGCTGCAAAACGAGTTTAATTTCACCCAACAACAGGTGGCCGATGCCGTAGGTAAGTCACGCAGTGCGGTTACCAATCTCATGCGTTTGGCGACACTCGAAACTGCTGTGCAGCAGCAATTAGAGCGCGGCGAACTTGAGTTGGGTCATGCTAAATGCCTGTTGGGACTTGAAGGCAACGCGCAGATAAACGCCGCTCGTACTGTTGCAGCCAATGCTATGACAGTTCGCCAAACTGAGGCGCTGGTCAAGCAGCTCCAGAACCCAAAAAAACCGGGGCAGACCGCTTCTGGGCCCAACCCTGATATCACTCGGTTACAGGAAGAGTTGTCGGAAAAGCTTGGCGCAGCAGTCAGTATTCAGCACAGCGCGAAGGGCGCCGGCAAGCTAATTTTTAAATACAACAGTGTCGACGAACTCGAGGGCATTCTGGCTCATTTAAAATAACTCTGTGAAGCGACAATAGCCGCTTAGCAACTTGCCAAAATATACCTATTCACGCTGGTTGAATATCACCAACACTATACCTATAATGCCGATCTTTTCGAGGTGGGCCCAGATGGCCTCGTTGAGGATTTGGACTCAAGCAGAAAAAGGTGGCCACATTATGTCTACCATTTCTACTCCGCCCCTATATAAGGTTGCGTTGTTGCAGTTAATTGGCCTGTCCGCCTTCTGTGCTGTTGTCATGCTGTATGACCGCACTTGGGCAGGTTCATTAGTGGTGGGAGGCCTAATCCAGGTAGGGCCCCAGGCGTGGTTTGCGAGGCAGGCTTTCAGGTATTCGGGAGCCCAGCAGGTCGATAAGATCGTCCGAGCAATGTATTGGGGAGAATCTGGGAAGGTTGTTTTAACGGCATCATTATTTGTCACCACCTTTCTGTTGTGGCCGAATCTAAATTATTTGGCCGTTTTTGGTATGTTTATCGTAATGATCCCAGTGCAGTGGTTTATTACACTAAAAGTTTTAAATAATTAGTGCCGGTTCGTTTTGGCAACAACTTAGTTGGCACTAGTTAAGGTTAGGACTACTACAGGTTAGTCAGTCCAAGTTTGAAGCAAAGATTCTACAAGAGTTGAAATACATGGCAGGCGAGAACCCCGCAAGCACGACAGAATATATTCAGCACCATTTAACCAACTTGGTTTATGGGAACCATCCAGAGAATGGCTGGGGATTTGCTCATGGCGCCGAGGAAGCGGCAGAAATGGGTTTTATGGCAATTCATGTCGACTCTATGGCTTGGTCGATTGGTTTGGGTATTTTATTTTGCTGGTTGTTCCGAACCGCAGCAGTACGTGCCACCACTGGAGTCCCTACCGGCCTGTTGAATTTTGTGGAATTAATTATCGACTTTATTGACGGCGCAGTGAAAGACAGCTTTCACGGCCACAATAAAATGGTTGCTCCACTGGCGCTGACTATCTTTGTGTGGATCTTCCTGATGAATCTAATGGATCTACTGCCAGTTGATTTGGTGCCTGAGCTGCTGATGCTGTTGGGCGTCTCCTACCAAAAAATTGTGCCTTCAACTGACCCCAATATTACATTGGGAATGGCACTGGGTGTCTTTATCCTAATGCTTTATTACTCGATAAAAATAAAAGGGACTGGCTTTATCAGTGAGCTGACTATGCACCCTTTTAATCACTGGGCATTTATACCGGTTAACCTGTTTATGGAGACCGTCGGTCTTCTCGCCAAGCCCTTCTCTCTGGGCCTGCGGTTATTCGGCAATATGTATGCAGGTGAAATGATATTTATCCTGATCGCAACTATGTTTGCGGCGGGAGCAGGCGCTGGGTTACTTGGCGGTGGTCTGCATGCACAAATCTTTGGGGATCACACTAGCGCGCTATTTTGGTTAGCAGTCTTCGTGTTGGTTTGCACTACTTGCGGCCTCAACCTCAAAGGAAAAATCTCCACAGGCAAAACAGTTCTTCTGTGCATGGTCTATATGGCTATTGGCGGCGGGCTAACAGCCTTGGGCGGTGGATTAATGCAATGGGGTTGGGCGGTGTTCCATATTTTGGTTATCACCCTGCAAGCATTTATTTTCATGGTTCTGACTGTCGTCTATCTAAGCATGGCGCACGAAGACCACTAATTTTACTTTTATTTATAACTACTGAAATCGGGAGTCTACGATGGAACTTGTAATCATTGCTGCGGCAATTATGCTCGGACTGGGCGCATTAGGGGCAGCTGTTGGTATGGGTCTGCTGGGCGGAAAGCTAATTG
This sequence comes from Porticoccaceae bacterium, assembly GCA_018663035.1. GTDB lineage: Bacteria > Pseudomonadota > Gammaproteobacteria > Pseudomonadales > Porticoccaceae > HTCC2207. The sequence continues at coordinate 8,909 of JABJEX010000056.1, read as the reverse complement.
AAGGTACTGCACGTCAGCCAGAGTTAGGGCCTATGCTTCAGGGAAAAATGTTCCTGCTTGCTGGTCTGATTGATGCTGTGCCAATTATTGGTGTTGGTATCGCTATGTATCTGATCTTTGTTGTTGCTCCAAGCGTTGGTGCATAACATTTTTTTGGTTTTTAACTCATCTATTAATGAGGTAATGGCGTGAATATTAATTTAACGCTTTTTGGTCAGATGGTGACCTTTGCATTCTTTGTGTGGTTTTGCATGAAGTTTGTATGGCCGGTCATTATCGAGGCTATGGAAGAGCGCCAGAAAAAAATCGCCGATGGACTTGATGCGGCTGACCGTGCCCTGCGTGATCTTGAACTGGCTCAGAACAAAGCGACTGACCAAATGAAAGAAGCCAAACAGGAAGCGGCCGGCATTATTGATCAAGCCAATAAGCGAGCTAATCAAATCATTGATGAAGCGAAGCAGCAGGCTCTAGCTGAAGGCGATCGCCTGAAAGCTGCGGCTCAAGCAGATATTGAGCAGGAAATTAACCGTGCTAAAGAAGAGTTGCGTGCCAAAGTGGCAGGTCTGGCTCTGGCTGGTGCGGAAAAAGTTCTCGAAGCATCAATTGATGAGAAATCCAATCGCGCGCTGGTCGACAAACTGGCAGCACAGCTGTAACCGAGGTTTAACATGGCAGAATTGAGCACATTAGCTCGGCCCTATGCAAAAGCAGCGTTTGAATTCGCTGCAGATGCCGGGGACCTGCAGGGATGGTCTAACAGCCTTTCCGTTGCGGGAGCTGTTGCACAACAGCCGGCTGTTGTTAAGCTTTTGAGCTCTCCAAGCTCAACGGCAGCGCAGCAGGCGTCGGCGGTGATTGATATCTGTGGTGAAGAACTTGGTGCTACCGGACAAAATTTTATTGCAATTCTGTCCGAAAATCGCCGACTCACACTGCTTCCACAGATTTCCCACCAGTTTGAAATCATGAAAGCCAATCGCGAGAAAGCGATTGATGTAGACGTGATAGCAGCGCACGAGATGGACGCTGAGCAACAGCAAAATCTCAGTGACGCCCTGAGCGCAAAATTAGAACGCAAAGTAAATATGCAGGTTAGTTTAGACAAGAGCCTGTTGGGTGGTGCGGTAATACGCGCCGGGGACACCGTTATAGACGGTTCCATTCGTGGTCGTTTGACCAAACTCGCCGAATCACTAAATTCCTAAGGATTGAGGCCCAAGCATGCAGCAACTGAATCCATCAGAAATCAGCGAAATCATTAAGAGTCGTATTGATAACCTTAATGTTTCGTCAGAAGCCCAAAATGAGGGCACCATTGTTTCCGTATCAGACGGTATCATTCGTATCCACGGTCTAGCCGACGTGATGTACGGTGAAATGATCGAGTTTGATGGCGGTGTCTACGGTATGGCACTTAACCTTGAGCGCGACTCTGTCGGCGCCGTTGTGTTGGGTGATTACCAAGCACTAGCTGAGGGACAAAAAGCCCGATGCACCGGACGTGTATTGGAAGTACCCGTAGGTCCAGAACTAGAGGGTCGCGTAGTTGACGCTCTGGGAAATCCTATTGACGGTAAGGGGCCAGTCAACGCTGCCCTCACCGATGCAATTGAAAAAGTTGCTCCAGGTGTAATTGAGCGTCAATCCGTAGATCAGCCAGTTCAGATTGGTTTGAAAGCGGTTGATACCATGGTGCCAATCGGTCGTGGTCAGCGGGAGTTAATTATTGGCGACCGCCAGATCGGTAAGTCAGCTATCGCTGTTGACGCGATTATCAACCAGAAAGGCTCAGGTATTAAATGTATCTATGTAGCTGTTGGTCAGAAAGCTGCTTCTGTTGCTGCTGTTGTGCGCAAATTGGAAGAGCACGGCGCAATGGAGCACACCATTGTTGTTGCCGCTACAGCATCTGATCCTGCTGCCATGCAGTTCCTGGCGCCGTTCGCTGGTTGTTCCATGGGTGAGTACTATCGTGATCGCGGTCAAGACGCGCTAATTATCTATGATGATTTGACCAAGCAGGCCTGGGCCTACCGTCAAATCTCACTGCTATTGAAGCGTCCTCCGGGCCGTGAAGCTTATCCTGGTGATGTTTTCTACTTGCACTCCCGTCTGTTGGAGCGCGCCGCACGTGTTAACGCTGACTACGTAGAAAAGTTCACTAACGGCGAAGTGAAAGGCAAAACCGGTTCATTGACTGCGTTGCCAGTGATCGAAACTCAGGCCGGTGACGTTTCTGCCTTCGTACCCACTAACGTAATATCGATTACCGACGGTCAGATCTTCCTAGAAGCTGATATGTTCAACTCTGGTATCCGTCCAGCGATGAACGCCGGTATCTCGGTATCTCGAGTGGGCGGTGCAGCACAGACCAAGATTATCAAGAAGCTTTCAGGTGGTATTCGTACTGCACTGGCACAGTATCGTGAGTTGGCGGCATTCTCTCAGTTTGCCTCTGACCTTGATGATGCTACCAAAGCGCAGCTAGACCACGGTGAGCGCGTAACCGAGCTAATGAAGCAAAAGCAGTACACGCCTCAGAGTATCGCCGAAATGGGCGTTATGGTTTACGCGGCCGACAATGGGTACCTGCAAGCAGTTGAAGTTAGCAAAATTGGTGATTTCGAAGCTGCCCTGCTCTCTTACATGAAAGCTGAGCATGGTGATCTGATGGATCAAATTAATCAGTCAGGTGATTATAACGACGATATCGCAGCTGGCTTTAAAGCAGCTTTAGATAAGTTTGTTGCAACCCAAACCTGGTAAGTCAGAGCAATCGGACAGGCATAAGAAATGGCAATCGGAAAAGAAGTAAAAACGAAAATTGCTAGTATTGGTAGCACGCAAAAGATCACTAGCGCCATGGAAATGGTAGCAGCGAGCAAGATGCGTCGTGCCCAGGATCGTATGGCGCTGGGGAAACCCTACGCCCAGCGTATCCGTGATGTGGTAGGCCATATCGCCAACGCGGTTTCTGAATACAAACACCAGTATTTAGTAGAGCGTGAAGTCAAGCGCGTGGCCTATGTTGTTATCTCAACCGATCGCGGCCTCTGTGGCGGTCTGAATATTAATCTATTCAAGGCCGCTCTAAAGTCCATGAAAGCCTGGTCTGACCAGGGGGTTGAGGTGGATATCTGTGTGGTTGGCAATAAAGCTGCGGCCTTTTTTGGGGCAGTTGGCGGCAATATTGTTGCAGCGGTTAAGGATGTGGGTGACGAGCCTAACGCGGCCGACCTGATTGGTGGCGTAAAAGTGATGTTGGACTCCTTTGAAAAGGGGCGCATAGACAAGCTTTTTGTGGTGAGCAATGAATTTGTTAACACCATGACTCAGTCTCCGACAGTAGAGCAACTGCTTCCACTGGCGCCCACTAAAGACAGCAGTCTCAAGCATCACTGGGATTATATCTACGAGCCTGATGCTCAGGAGCTGCTTGATGGCCTACTGATTCGCTATATCGAGTCTCAGGTTTATCAAGGGGTTGTAGAGAATAAAGCCTGCGAGCAGGCAGCTCGAATGCTAGCTATGAAAAATGCCACCGATAATGCCGGTGACATGATCGCCGAATTACAACTGCTTTATAACAAAGCGCGCCAGGCAGCGATTACCCAAGAGCTGTCAGAAATTGTTAGTGGTGCTGCGGCTGTTTAAAGCCAAACGAATTTTTAAAGGTTTAGTTAAGAGGAACCGGACATGAGTAGTGGACGTATCGTACAAATTATTGGCGCCGTGATCGATGTGGAATTTCCCCGCGATCAGGTACCCAACGTCTATGACGCACTAATAGTTGATGAAAAGGGCCTAACCCTTGAAGTACAACAGCAGTTGGGTGATGGCGTGGTGCGAGCAATCGCCATGGGATCCTCTGAAGGGATTAGCCGCGGCCTGTCGGTAAATAACACCGCCGCGCCAATTTCAGTTCCTGTAGGCGCTGAAACTTTGGGTCGTATTATGGACGTGCTAGGTAACCCAATTGATGAAAAAGGCCCAATCGGTGAGAAAGAGCGCATGGCTATTCACCGCAAGCCACCAGCCTATGATGAGCTGGCTGCGTCCGACGACCTGCTTGAGACAGGCATCAAGGTTATCGACCTGGTTTGCCCATTTGCTAAGGGTGGTAAGGTTGGACTCTTTGGTGGTGCCGGTGTTGGTAAAACCGTAAACATGATGGAGTTAATCAACAACATTGCGACAGAGCACAGTGGTCTGTCTGTATTTGCTGGTGTTGGTGAGCGTACTCGTGAAGGTAATGATTTCTACTACGAGATGCAGGAATCTGGCGTTGTAAACGTCGAGAAGCCTACAGAGTCTAAAGTATCCATGGTTTATGGCCAAATGAACGAGCCTCCAGGGAACAGACTGCGTGTAGCTCTGACCGGTTTGACCATGGCAGAAAAATTCCGTGACGAAGGTAAAGACGTTCTACTGTTCGTCGATAACATCTACCGTTACACATTGGCAGGTACTGAGGTATCAGCACTGTTGGGTCGTATGCCATCGGCCGTAGGTTATCAGCCTACTCTTGCTGAGGAAATGGGTGTCCTTCAGGAGCGTATTACTTCTACTAAAACTGGCTCTATTACATCCGTTCAGGCTGTATATGTACCAGCTGACGATTTGACCGACCCATCACCAGCTACAACCTTTGCGCACCTGGACTCAACAGTAGTGCTTAGCCGTGATATTGCTTCTAAAGGTATTTACCCAGCGGTAGATCCTCTGGACTCAACTTCACGCCAGCTCGATCCTTTGATTATCGGTAATGAGCACTATGAAGTTGCCCGCGGTGTACAGTCAGTACTGCAGCGCTACAAAGAGCTTAAAGACATTATCGCGATTCTGGGTATGGATGAGCTGTCAGAAGAAGACAAGATGGCAGTAGCCCGTGCTCGTAAGATCGAACGCTTCCTGTCACAGCCTTTCCATGTTGCTGAAATCTTCACCGGTTCTCCAGGCAAGTACGTTTCCCTGAAAGATACCATTGCTGGTTTCCAGGGCATCCTTGCTGGTCAGTATGATGACCTGCCAGAGCAGGCGTTCTATATGGTTGGCTCTATCGAAGAAGTGGTAGAAAAAGCGAAAAACCTATAAATTGCAGTAAGTAAGGGCAATAGAAATGGCTATAACAGTTCATTGTGACATTGTAAGTGCGGATGAATCCCTGTTTTCCGGGTTGGTCGAGATGGTTGTTGCCACTGGGTCACTGGGTGAGTTGGGAATCACGGCTGGACATGCGCCGCTGTTGAGCGACCTGCGCCCAGGGCCTGTGCGCGTTATTAAACAAAATAGCGAAGAAGAGGTTTACTATCTCTCCGGTGGCTATTTAGAAGTACAGCCCAACAGCATCTCAATATTGGCTGATACTGCAGTGCGTGCAAACGATATTGATGAAGCATCAGCCGCAGAAGCTGTAAAACAAGCCGAGAGTGCACTGGCCAACCAGTCTGGTGAGATTGAGTACTCTAAGGCTGCTGCAATGTTAGCAGAGTCGACAGCGCAACTGCGCACTGTGCAGGCGCTGCGCAAAAAACTTGGCGGCTGATTTTTCAGCGGCTAGTAAAAAAGGGTGGCTATGCCACCCTTTTTTTTATTTAAGGGAAACCGCGCTAACCCTGTCTGATACTTGTGTTGCCAGCCAATTGGCAGTACCGTATTCAGCTTGAAAGCCACCATCCTAATCCGCCTATTGGAAGCTCTGGAATTAATACGATGAACAGTACGGATATTGTTATCCTCGCCGCCGGCAAGGGCACCCGTATGCAGTCCGCCCTACCCAAGGTATTGCATAAGATTGCCGGTAAATCATTGCTTGCTCATGTTTTAGATGCAGCAGATAGCCTGCCCAACAGCCAAAAAATTGTAGTCACTGGCCATGGTAGCCAGCAAGTGCGAGATAGCTTTGTCCGATCCGACTGCACTTTTGTGGAGCAGCCTCAGCAGCTAGGTACTGCACATGCAGTACAGATGGCCCTACCGCACCTTAGAGAAAACGCTACTGTATTGATACTCTATGGCGATGTGCCGCTTATTACGCCGGCTACGCTTAAGGCTATGCTGAATGCCGTATGTGACCGGCAGATCAGTTTACTCACCGTTAACCTACAAAATCCTATGGGTTATGGCCGTATCGTTCGTAACCAAGAGTCTGAGATTGACGCTATTGTCGAACAGAAAGATGCCAACCCGGATCAGCTAGAAATTACCGAAGTAAACACCGGTGTGCTGGCTTTAGGAGCAAAACAACTCCAGGCCTGGCTGCCGCTTATCGATAACAATAACGCTCAGGGTGAATATTATTTAACCGACCTGATTGCCTTGGCGCGAAGCCAAGGCTATCGTGTTCAGAGCATACAGCCCAAATCAGCAACAGAGGTAGAGGGTGTGAATAATAGAGTCCAACTCAGCCAACTAGAGCGAGCTCATCAGCTTGAGCTCGCCGAGCAGCTTATGCTGTCAGGTACTAGCTTGGCAGATCCCAGTCGTTTTGATCAGCGAGGTCAGCTAACAGCAGGAAGTGATAACTATATAGACGTCAACTGCCTCTTTGAGGGCGATGTCAGTATAGGCTCCGGCGTGCATATTGGCCCCAACTGTCATGTCACCAACAGTCGTATCGGTGATGCTGTGGTGATTAAGGCCAACACTGTGATTGAGGACGCAGTGATTGGCGACCATGCGGTTCTGGGGCCCTTTGCAAGAATAAGGCCCGGCACTGTGCTTGGCAAAAACACCAAAGTTGGAAATTTCGTTGAAACCAAAAAAGCCTATGTTGGTGATGGCAGTAAAATTAATCATCTGAGCTATATTGGCGACGCAGAGTTAGGCGCTGGAGTAAACATAGGCGCTGGCACTATCACCTGTAATTATGACGGTGTTAATAAGCACAAAACCACCATTGGTGATGGCGTATTTGTGGGTTCCAATAGCACTCTAATAGCACCTTTGACTATTTTGGACAGAGGGTTTGTCGCTGCAGGTTCAACGCTGACACAGAATGTACCATCTGAGTCTCTAGCTGTAAGTAGAACAAAACAACGCAATATTGAAGGCTGGAAACGCCCAACTAAAAAGGAAGATTAGACTATGTGCGGAATTGTTGGCGCAGTTACCCAGAGAAACACCTATAAAATTCTCATTGAAGGTCTCCACCGCCTTGAGTATCGCGGCTATGATTCAGCCGGACTTTCAATTATTGATGCAGAATCAAAGCTACAAACCCGAAAAAATATTGGCAAAGTTGCAGAGCTGGAAGCGGTTGTTGCAGAAAATCCAGTGATGGGATTTACGGGTATAGCCCATACCCGCTGGGCAACTCATGGAGAGCCGAGCACATTAAACTCGCATCCACATACCTCTACAGGCATAGCCATTGTCCATAATGGGATTATCGAAAATCATGAGGTGCTGAAAAAAGAGCTAACCGCCAATGGTTACGAGTTCCTGTCAGCAACCGACTCTGAGGTTATTGCTCACTTAGTAAACTATTATTCCAACACAGCCAAAGACTTGCGGGAAGCTGTGCAAAAAACCATCGCGCGTTTAGAGGGCGCCTACGCCCTTGCTGTTGTTAGCGAACAGCAACCCCACAGTCTAATTGCAGCACGTAGCGGAAGCCCCCTCGTCATAGGTGTGGGCATAGACGAACATTTTATCGCCTCAGACCAAATGGCACTGCGTCAGGTGACGGACCGCTTTGTTTACCTTGAAGAAGGCGACCTTGTTGAACTGAGTCATGAGGGCTACAGCATTACCGATAGTTCAGGCAAGTCAGTGGAACGCCAACAACAGGAGCTGTCGGACAATGATCAGATCGCAGAAAAGGGTGAGTATCGCCACTTTATGCAAAAAGAAATCTTCGAACAGCCCAAAGCACTCGCTGATACCTTTGCCGGTAGAATAGGCCCGCGCCATATACGAGAGGCCATATTTGGTTATCAGGCAGAAGCGCTATTTAAACAGACCAATGCAATACACATCATTGCCTGTGGTACTAGTTTCCACTCGGGGTTGGTCGCCAAATATTGGCTGGAGCAATATGCCGGCATTCCCTGTCAGGTAGAGGTAGCCAGTGAATATCGCTATCGACAGGTGGCCGTTCCTGTTGGCACGCTGTTTGTCACCATCTCCCAATCTGGTGAGACTGCAGACACCTTGGCGGCGCTGCGCAAGGCCAAGGGCGCTGGTTATCTAGGGTTTCTAGCTATCTGTAATGTTGCCAACAGCTCATTAGTGCGCGAATCCAATATTTCACTAATGACCATGGCTGGACCAGAAATTGGCGTAGCCTCAACCAAGGCGTTCACGACCCAGCTGGTAGCCTTGCAGCTGCTGACCCTGTCAGTGGCGAAGCATAAGGGGCTCGACGTAGCTACGGAAGAGCAGCTGGTCAAAGACCTACATAGCCTCCCAGAGCTGTGCACCAAAGTTCTGCAACTAGATTCTGTTATAGAAGCCATGTCAGAGTCCTTTGCCAACAAGCAGCATGCATTGTTTTTGGGGCGTGGTGAGCAATATCCTATTGCATTGGAGGGTGCGTTAAAGCTCAAAGAAATTTCTTATATTCATGCTGAAGCCTACCCTTCAGGCGAACTAAAGCACGGACCCTTGGCTCTGGTTGATGAGGACATGCCTGTAGTCACTGTCGCACCGAACAACGAGCTACTAGAAAAATTAAAATCCAACCTACATGAAGTTCGAGCTAGAGGTGGACAGCTATTTGTCTTTGCCGATCGAGATTCTGGCTTCGTCGATGAGCCTGGAGTTACCGTCATTCATATGCCCCACGTACCCGCAAGTTTAGAGGCTATTATCTATACCCTACCGCTACAGATGCTGTCATATCATGTGGCTTTACTCAAAGGGACAGATGTAGATCAGCCTAGAAATTTAGCCAAGTCGGTCAC
>JABJEX010000055.1 GCA_018663035.1 Porticoccaceae bacterium | reverse complement strand
AGGCTGGGAACCATGGCTAATGGCCAGGACAGCATAGGTCTGCTAGTGGGTCCCGAAGGCGGTCTGAGCCAGGCAGAGATTGATCGGGCCCTAGATAATAACTTTCAGGCGCTTGCCCTAGGCCCCAGAGTGTTGCGTACTGAAACCGCACCACTAGCAGCGATTAGTATTCTGCAATCGCTCTGGGGAGATATGGGTTAACCGGGCGGCCATGAAAAGGTTTGGCACCCACTACACTACTCTGAGCCTAACAGTATTTGGTCTACCAACAATCTGCTGGGCCGTCGTATTCGGTGATGGCAATCATGCCAATGGCATTGAAGATCAACGAGTCAGCCCGCCAGCTAGACTGCTGAACGCTGTTGGAACCATTTATTGCGATGGTGGCCTGAGAGGCACGGCGACACATATTGATCTAGGCGCTGCAGCTATCAACAAGCGGGCCCTGTCTATTATTGTTACCGCAGCTCATGTGCTGTTTGATCCCAAATCCGGCCAGCCCTTTCAAGATTGCAGCTACAGGCCAGAAAATAAACGTCTCAACTCTGTTCCTTTTGCAGAGATTTCTAGCCATGACTATCAGCCTTTGGGCAGAGATAAAATACGCCAGTCAGAAACCGATATAGTGTTTGTGTCACTGCAGCGGCCGCTGTATCAAAAGCGGCTAAAACTTGGGATATTCGAGCCCACTGGCAAGCTTCAATTACTGGGCTATAACAGTAATAAAGAGCGTATAAGCCTGAGCCCAAACTGCAAGGATTTTGACTCTAACACTTTTGTAAGTGAACACTTACTGTTGCATAATTGCGACGCAAGTAGAGGTTCATCTGGAGGGCCGCTGCTATCAGGTTCCCCGCTGGACAGCGTGGTAGAGGTGGTTGCTGTTCATGGCGGCACCCTGCTGACCAAACCCAAAAAGCCCTCAAGACAGGCAGCTGATGGCGCTCCCGCAGACCCTGAAAAATGGATTAACCAGGCCCGCAAAATTGATCAACTTTTGCTCGCTCGCCTACAACGATTTATTGCATATCTGCGTAAGGATTCCGCAGATCAAATTCCACATCGCGAGTAAAGCCAGGGACACTAAGCCCCTGATCAGAAATTTTCAGTTGAGCTTCGTCGATGAGCGCGTCTCCAAAGCGATAGATCACATCCAACTGTCCGGCATCTGCTCGCTTAGCATAGGCCTCAGCTGCGGCACGGGTTTTTTCCCGCTTAGACCTGTAACTGTCGAACTGCTCGCCATAGCGGCTGGCCAACATAGCTTCAACCTTGCTCGGCGCCAACACAACAGCAGTGGCATTGTTACCGCCGAAGCCCTTTGAATTGATAAATGCCACCTGCATTTTACGATCACTAATATCCATATCTAACAGGGGAAAACGCGCTCGTTCCTGCTGAACATCTGGCGCAATTTCAGTAATAGTTTTGATGCCCGGAATTATGTCGTATTTAAAGGTTCCCAGTGCTGACATCAGCTGATCGCCGCTGGCAGTGGATAGGGAATGGCCTACAAAAGCCTTGGCTGCCGTGACGGGCCAATCATAAATGTCAAATGCCTTGGCTACGCGATCAATTAGTTCAGACTCTGTGGTGCGATTAGCCGGCGTGCTGGAACCGTGAGCATGAACAAAGCTATGCTTCTGAACCGTCTCGCGCCCTACTATGGTCACAGCGGCAGAGACTGCTTTAGCGAACGAAATATAGTTGCCCACACCAGGGGCAGAAATTGATTTTTTTACCCCATCAGCATTAATAAACACCTCGGGCACTGCGCCGTGAATATCGGCACCCAGCTCAATAGCTAAGGCGTCATCCATCAACACCAGGTACTGGGTAGCCTCTGACAGGGTAAACCCACAGTTGTGCCCAAAGGGGCGGCTAGCTCGACGCCAATCAGGAGTGTCGGAGCCATCTAGCTTACAGAGATTTTCATCACTTCCCAGCGCACTCATATTGCTAAAGCCTTCGGAGATTTCCGGCAGCACGGCGGCCTCAGCATTGCCTAAGATAGCAACACGTCGGCGACCACTGCGAATGTCTCTAACCGCGGCCTGGAGCACGTACAAAAATGTAGCACAGGCACCGGTAATGGCCTCTGTGTGGCCGACACTGCCTAGTACGTAGGCATTAACAAAGTCAGCCGGCATAGAGTTCAAACCTAGCGGCACCTGTTTAGCTGTAGTTCGCACGCCTTTTAAGCGGCCCTGAAAAAGCCCTCCAAAGCCCTCCTCGGACATCTGCCCAAGGGCACTGGAGGAATAAACTCCAACCTCGTCTGGCCTTACCTTCTCGGCCACCTTTGTCCAGTCTATACCCATAGAGTGGATAGCATCACTGCTGCCTAGCAGCGTCATCTGCAGGGTGCGCGGATGAAAGCGACTGTTGTAGTGGTCCTCGGGATTAAAACCAGTTGGCATCTGCCCAGCAGCCTTTGCGGCAAGCTCATAATGGGACTCAATCAGATAGTCACTGACCGCAGAGGCAGTAACTTCGACCTTGCCATTTTCGAGGTCGCGAATCTGCCAGTCGTCAGGGCACTGGCTTGGCAAGTCGCGTTTAAGCATGGTGAAAATAATCTGCTCGCCATCTTCATGGCCGAAGGTAATTCTTTTATTGCCGGGAACAGCGGCGGGATCAAAGCTTTCAATCTTGCGCACCAACGTGCCTTGCAAAACCTGATCCCTAAACTGCGTCTCTACCTGCTCGGCGGTTAAGCTGGTACCGGAGTTGTCGCTATAATCCTCACCATTCTGGCTGACACGGCCCATTAAACAGGCGAGCCCAACAATAGTTTTGCGCTGTTCGGCGGCAGGCAGGGATTCAAGAACCATGCGCCGAAAAGCCTGGTGTGACGAGCTGCGCCCTGCAGCGTTGTAGCCACCAAAACCGACAATTACTGGCAGAGAGGTAGTCATATAATGTCCTTATTTTACCGGTTGATCATTTCGCGTAAGTTTAGGCGCAAAACATCTTATATTATTGTCTTATTCAGCCATTATCTTTAGGTATATGGCCAAATTCTATGTTATTTTGCTCTTATGGCGTTTAATCTAACTCTATTGCTCTGTGACAATATGCTGGTCTCCAGCAGCACAATGGCGGCAGAACTATTTAATTTTGCTCAGGCAATGGCGCGGGCGACGAGACACCCAGTACAAGAGGTTGTTATCAGGCGCATAACCCCAGATGGGCGACCAGTACAGACATCTGCCGGCTTTGAGCTGTATCCCACCCATAGTCTCGAAGATAGCTTCTCCAGCGATCTGATTCATATACCCGCCCTATGGCGTAACCCGCGACCAGCGGTTAATCGGTATCAAGCCTACATTCCCTGGCTGCGGCAGCAGCACCAGAGAAATTGCAATATGACCGCCGTCGGCACCGGGGTCTGTTTTCTTGCCGAGGCTGGACTATTGGATGGCAAGCCAGCGACAACCCACTGGCATTATTTCGATCAACTGCAGAAGCATTACCCACAGGTGCAGCTAGAGCGGCAACACTTTACTACCCAAGCGGGAAATATTTTTTGTGCCGCAAGTGTCAATGCAATGGCCGAACTGATCGTGTATCAGGTAGAGCGCATCTTTGGTCGAGTGATTGCACGGCAGGCGCAGCGTAATTTTTTTCATGAAATTCGCAACATTTCCGAACCTATAGGCATGGGCGGCCAACAGCAGACGAGGCATGGTGACGAAACTATTGCTCAGGCACAGATTTGGATACAGGACAACTTAAGTAAGCCTCTGCAAATAGCAGATATTGCTGAGCAGTTTGGTATGCCACAGCGCACTTTTCACCGGCGCTTTAAAAATGCCGTTGGCAGTAAGCCCAGTGATTACTTAACGCAGGTTAGAATGACCTTTGCCTGTGATTTATTGAAGAACACGGATCTGTCGATCCTAGAAATAGCCAACTACAGTGGCTATGGGGAAGCTACCTGGTTTTCGTCCCGGTTTAAACAGTGGTCGGGCAATACGCCAAAGGCGTACCGCCACACTGTTCGCGCCAAGTTGTTTAGTTAGGTCTCTAAAGCGTTGATTAAAGTACTCGAACTCGCTTAACGCCTTCGACCTGAGCAATTTTTTGCTCGACAACGTCTGCCAATGAACCCTCTACATCAATGATGTTGTAGGCAATCTCACCTCGACTCTTGTTGACCATATCCACTACATTGATTTCAGCGTCGGCTAGTACTGCTAACACGCTGCCCAATACTTTGGGTACATTTTTGTTAGTGAAAGTAATACGAGTTCCGCCATTTCGAGCCATTTTGGTTGGTGGATAGTTAACCGAATTGCGAATGTTGCCATTCTCCAGAAAGTCCATCAGCTGATCCGCAGCCATTACCGCGCAGTTCTCTTCGGCCTCTTCAGTACTAGCGCCGATATGTGGCATGAGCAATACATCTTTACGCCCCAATAGTGCGGGCGCTGGGAAATCGCTGATGTAACCGGCAATAACACCATTGTCGAGTGCGCTAACCATGTCCTCAGTATTGACGATTTCTTCACGAGCAAAGTTAAGAATTTTGGCATTGCTTTTCATAAGCGCCAAGCTGTCTTTGTTAATCAGGTGCTTTGTGGCTGGAATAGCTGGGACATGAAGCGTAATAAAGTCGGCCTGACCGAGTAATGCCTCGAGGCTGTCCATGCGCTGTACTCGGCTAGAGAGCTGCCAGGCAGCTTCAACCGAGATTGCCGGATCATAACCGATCACATCCATGCCCAGATCTAAGGCCAGGTTGGCGATGATTGAACCTATGGCACCCAAGCCTACAACGCCTAGGGTTTTACCTGTAATTTCTGAACCGGCAAAGCGCTTCTTTTCTTTTTCCAGCAACTTACCCATCTCGGCAGAGTCATCCATATGTCCAAGCTCTTGAACATAGTTCATGCCACCGTAAATATCTCTTGAACCCAACAACAGGCCGGCGACAATCAGTTCCTTTACTGCGTTGGCATTGGCGCCAGGCGTGTTAAAGACCACAATGCCTTGATCTGTATAGTCTTCGGTAGGGATATTGTTGGTACCTGCGCCAGCGCGAGCCACGGCTACAAGGCTTGCGGGCACTTCCTCCGTGTGCAGTTTTTGGCTGCGCAGAATAAAGCCCTCGGGGTTTGCGCATTCGCTGGAGACTTCGTATTTGTCGGCAGCAAAGCGGCTGAGGCCTTTCGATGAAATAGCGTTGTAGGTGCGAATTTTATACATTTCTACTCTCGGTAATCTTTTAACTAGTTAGCGGCTGACTTGCTCATAAGCCCAGTCGAGCCAAGGTAGCAGCGCTTCGAGGTCGGCTTGCTCGACGGTGGCGCCGCACCAGATGCGCAAGCCCGCTGGGGCATCGCGATAGGCGCCTATGTCGTAAGCCACACCCTCTGCATCAAGCAGCTTTACTATCTGTTTTACCTGGTCGGCTTCCAGATCCAGAGTTAAGCATACGCTGGTATTAGAAATTTGGTCTTGTTCCTGGGCCAAAAAATGCGCCCAGTCACGGCTGGCGACAAAGCCCTTGAGCACATCTAGATTTGCTTCTGACTTGGCGATCGCAGCCGGCAGCCCACCAATTGAACGCACCCAATCCAGTGCATCCAAATAGTCTGCAACGCAGAGCATAGAGGGTGTGTTGATGGTCTCACCGCGGAAAATCCCCTCGATAAGCTTGCCGCCTTTGGTCATTCGGAAGATCTTTGGGAGAGGCCAGGGGGGCGTGTAGTTCTCCAAACGCTCGACAGCACGAGGGCTAAGTATCAACATACCGTGAGCACCTTCGCCACCCAGCACTTTCTGCCAGCTGTAGGTCACTACATCTAATTTTTCCCAGGGCATATCCATAGCAAACACCGCGGAGGTCGCATCGCAGATAGTCAGACCGGTTCGATCATCACTAATCCAGTCTGCATTGGGTACCTTGACGCCTGCCGTGGTGCCATTCCAAGTAAAGATACAGTCGTGGTCTGGGTTAGCCTGAGTAAGGTCAGGTAACAGGCCATAGTCGGCAGTGTAGCTGTTGAGCTCTTCAAGCTTTAACTGTTTGGTAGCATCGGTCAGCCAACCACTGCCAAAGGATTCCCAGGCAAAAATATCAACTGGGCGTGCACCCAGCACAGACCACATAATCATCTCTACCGCACCGGTGTCCGATGCTGGCACCACGCCAACTCGGTAACCTTCGGGCAAGCCAAGAATTTCTGCGGTATCTGAACAGGCACGACCCAGCGCCTGCTTGCCGATCGAGGAACGGTGAGAGCGTCCAAGAGTAGCCATGTCGAGCTTGGCAACATCGTAACCAGGGCGCTTGGAACAGGGCCCTGAGGAAAAATTAGGATTATTTGGCTTAGTATCAGGCTTAACAGTCTGCGTCATGATCACTATCGATTTAATTGGGATGGAAAAAAGGGGCTATATAGTACCTACAGGTCGCTTTCAGATAAAGATATTTATCTTATACCCAACATAACCCCGACGAGCCCCTCTCGTCAAAAAGGGACTGGGTCTGATATAGCAGTTTGGATTCTATTGGCTAGCTTTGGCGGCGCGCTCTTTCTCGATCAGGAAGTCGGCAACATTTAACATGCCTTCAAAACCACCAGATTTACGCGTACTGACACGGTACTTGCCATTAACAATCATCTCTGGCGTTCCCTGAACTCTGTAGCCGCGGATGCGTGACTTGGCCTGGTTGATCATGCTAGTCATGCCGAAGGAGTTATAAACCTTGGCAAATTTTTCCGCGTCGACACCCTGAGCCATAAAAATTTCGGCAAAGTCCTGTTCGCTGCGAATTTGCTGCCGCTTGACGTGAATCGCTTCAAATATTGGCATATGAACCCTGTCGACCACTTTCAGCATGACCGCGCTGAAGTACGCGCGCGCATAGCTTTCCATGGCTGGCTGCCAGATCGCTGGCGTCTGTTGAAAATCTACATCTGCTGGCAGCTTTTCAGACCAGGGGTGCAGAAGGGCTTCGAAGTTGTAACAGTGGCCACAGGTATAGGCAAACACCTCGTTAACTTCAATTTTGTCTGGGTTGGCTGTGCGAATCACCTGAGGCAATACATCGTAATGCACACCAGCTTGGTATTTTTCTGACTGTGCCTGGCACATGGCCATAGGCAACAGCATGACAATAAAGGCAAAGCGTTTAATCCAAAGATTCATCTGTGTTTCCTTATTTCTCTGTTAAGGGGAGTAGACAGAAGCTTTTGACGGCCTCTGCCTCGCCTAGTTCAGTCCAGAAATATAGTTAGCAACAGCTGTAATTTCTTTGTCGCTAAGATTTTCAGCTACTCCCTGCATAATCTTGGCATTGCTACTATTGGCGCGCTCACCACGGCGATAGGCTAGCAGCTGTTTAGCAATATAATCTGCATGCTGGCCACCCAGAGCGGGGTACCCTGCTGGATTGTTGCCGTTGCCCGCTGGAGAGTGGCAGCCGGTGCAGGCCGCAACGCCAGTTTGCATATTGCCACCACGATAAACATTTTCACCAAAGGCCAGGGCTTCATCTGGGTCACTGATACCCACTAGGGTAATGTCCTGAGCTCCTGAGATTTGACGTATTTGGCTGTCATAAAATGCAGCCATGTCCTGTAGGTCCTGATCTGAAGATGCGTCTAAAATACCCGTCATCTCAACAATCACTCGCTCACCGGATTTAACCGCACGCAGCTGGGCAGTCATATACTTTTCACCCAGTCCGGCCAATTTGGGGAATGAAGCGACCATGCTGTTGCCATCGCTGCCATGGCAGCCGGCGCACATAGCAACCTTCGATTCGCCGGCAGTTGCATCACCTGCTGCCAGCACCTGATTTGCCGAGAATACTGTCAGCAAACAAATAATAGTTAAAAAGCTTTTTTTCATGGTTAATCAACTCTCGCAATCCGCTAGAATAGTCACCTGTTAATACGTGCGACCATAAGACATTAGCCCTATCGGCTAAAGCGCGCGCATTATATACCAATAAACCCATTTTCTAATAGTTACTTGGCACAGTCTTTTTATGGATTCAACGGCAATTAATTACCAGAGCGCCGAGTTTTTGACCAGCGCACCTTCGATCAAGCAATGTCCTGCAGATGAGGGCTGCGAGGTAGCTTTTGCTGGGCGCTCAAATGCCGGCAAGTCCAGCGCCATTAACACATTGACTCGCAACCGAGGAATGGCTCGCACCAGTAAAACACCGGGCCGTACCCAGCTGATCAACTTCTTTCAGCTGTCCGGTGGCCAGCGCCTAGTCGACCTGCCGGGCTATGGTTACGCCAAGGTGCCAAGAGCAATGAAGGCTGAGTGGGACCGTCACTTGGCAGAATACTTACAGGAGCGCAAAAGCCTAGCTGGACTGATTCTGCTGATGGATATCCGCCATCCACTTCAAGACTATGACCGACAGATGCTTAACTGGGCCGCTCAGGCTGGCCTGCCAGTGCATATTTTGCTGACCAAATCGGACAAGCTAAAGCGCGGCCCAGCAGAGAGTTCTCGACTCAAGGTAGAGAAGCTGCTGAGAGACATGGACCCTGGCTGCACGCTTCTGTCAGCTCAAACATTTTCATCACTAAAAAAACAGGGTATCCAACAGCTGGAATCTCAGCTTAACCACTGGTTAAACACTGAGTTTGCCGTTCCACAGGAGCAGGACTAGCGCCAAATTCTGACGACCAAGCCCTCAGCTAGTTAACCTGACGCTCGTGACCTTCCCAAAAAGCCAGGCGCAGGTCTCGCTTGAGTACCTTTCCTGCTCCCGAAACCGGTAGCGATTCCTCCTGCAGGCCTACAGAGCGCGGCAACTTATAGTTGGCGATAAGTGGACGGCAATGTTCCACAATATCCTCAAGTGTCGGCGCTTGGTCTTTTTTAGGCACAATAATGGCGTGAACCGCTTCGCCCCACTTCTCGTCAGGAATGCCTATTACCGCAACCTCAGCGACCGCTGAGTGCTGAGATATGGCACTTTCCACTTCTGCAGAGAAAACGTTTTCGCCACCGGTCACAATCATGTCTTTCATACGATCGGCGATAAAGATGAAACCTTCTTCATCCATATAGGCGCCGTCGCCTGTATGCACCCAGCCATCAATTATGGTTTCAGCAGTTTTTTCTGGAAGCTTCCAATAGCCCTGCATGGCGCCCATTCCGCGCGCGGCAATCTCACCCACTTCGCCTAGGGGCACTCGGTTACCCTGCTTGTCAACAATTTTCACTTCGGTACCTGGCGCAGCTCGCCCGGCGGAGCGCAATTTAGAATTGCTAGATCCAAGTACATGAAATTCGGGCTGCAAGGTGGAGACAATTGGCGCTAACTCCGTTTGGCCATAGCCCTGGGCAATCTTTAGCTTGGGCATGCGCTCAATTATTTGCCGCATCACTCCCTCTGGCATTGGCGAGGCCCCGTACAGAAGGTATTCCAGTGAGGCCAGTCTTTTCGGGTCGAAAGCATCCGAATTGAGCATTAGCCCAATCATGGTGGGCACTAGCAAAGCATGGGTTATCTGGTGAGTTTCAATAGCGCTTAAGACTGCCTCAACATCAAACATTGGTATATAGATGTGCGTGGCGCCCATGGCAGACGCGGCCCCGCCAGCCGCACCATCAGCCAGATGAAACATGGGAGCCGCGTGCAGGTAGCGGGCTTCGGGGCTAACTCCAAGCATTTTGGCGATCACCAAGTTGTTGTACCAAAGTGCACGATGCGGAAGCATCACCCCCTTGGGAAAGCCTGTGGTGCCGCCGGTATAATAGAGGCCAGCTAGGTCTTCTCCGCCAGCTCTCACGTCCTCGCAGGGTTGGCTGTTGGCGATCAGCTCTTCATAGCTGAGCATGTCCTCTGGCGCATCGCCATCATCCAGATAGATCACTGTCTTTAAATGCTCACACTGGTCTTTGATTTGCGGCACGATAGGCGCAAAGGCTTTATCGACAAATAAGATTTTGGCTTCTGAATCATTGAGGGAGTAGGCATTTTCTACGGCCGTCCAGCGGATGTTCATGGGCACTACCGCTGAACCAACCCACCAGACTGCATTGTAGTACTCGGTATAGCGGTCTGAGTTTAGCGCCAGTATGGCCACTCTATCACCCGGCTTGGCGCCCAAATGCCGCAGCGCGCTGGCTAGTCGGCTCACACGGTGGCGATGCTCTGACCAAGTAGTTTGGCGGTCTCCCATAATTGTGGCGATCGCATTGGGCCGCGCATCGGCAGCTGCTGACATAAATTGAGTTAAATTAAGCATGAACCTCTCCCGGATTCTCTTATCGGCAGGCAAGCTTTGAAAGTACTCGTCACCATCACAAAAAGCACTTTCGCCTGTCCTTTTACACTGTTGTTAAAATTATTTTGTGCGGTTGTGATGCAATATGTCATAACCAAGAATAAAAACAAACCCCCGCAGGATCGGCTTTAAGAGGGCTGAGGGGAGCGCTTGGGAGCGACATAAAAAAACCCTGATCCAGTCTATGGATCAGGGCCTATTTTACTGCTTGGAGAGTCTTACTTTGCATACATCTAGTTGGGGGAGAATACTATGCAATGTTGCGTTGCCTTATTTTAGACACAGCTTTGTATATAAGTTCCATTATGTTGCAAAAAAAATTAAATATTTTTCAAATGGTGTTTTTTGCCTGCATTAATGTGCTTCATCCCAGTTATCGCCTACACCTACATCGACCACCAATGGTACGCGCAGGGATGCGGCATTTTCCATACGCTCATTCAAACCCTGTTT
>JABJEX010000054.1 GCA_018663035.1 Porticoccaceae bacterium | reverse complement strand
GGCAGGCAATCTCACCGCGGTTAGCAATCAAAATACTGTTGAAGGGTTTCATTAATAGAATTCCTGTTATTTGTTCCAAGAGGCAGGTCGTTTTTCGACAAACGCTGCTACCCCTTCTAGACCCTCAGGGCTGAGCATGCATTGAGCAAATCCCAGAGCGGCAAAATCCAAAGCCTCGGCACGGGGACGACGCAATGACTCAAACAAAATACTTTTGGTAACCGCATTAGCGCCTGGTGCACAGGCTTTAATCTGCGCCAGTATGGTCTCGCACTGAGCTTCCAACTCCGCTGCATCCGCGGCCACGGCATGCGCAATTCCCATAGCCACAGCCTCTTCCCCCTTAAATTTTGCCCCGGTCAGCATTAGCCGTCGCGCCTGCGTCAAGCCCACTCGCTCGGTTACAAAGGGGGCAATCTGTGCTGGCGGTATTCCCAGGCTGGTCTCGCTTAAACGGAACCGAGCATCGGCAGTGACCAGTGTCACATCGCCGACGCAGGCTAGCCCCAAACCACCGCCAATAGCCGCACCCTCGACCAGAATAATCACCACCTGAGGCTGCTCATTGAGTTTAATCATCAGGTCGCCAAAGCTGCGATTGCTCGCCGCTACCTCATCAGCATCAGTGGCCTGCATACCTGATTTGAACCCTTTGATATCGCCACCGGCACAGAACACTCCGCCCGCGCCACGCAACACTATGGTGCGCAGGCTGCGGTCTTGGTGCACAGCATCCAATACCAGATGTAACTCCTCAGTCATTTCTGCCGACAGCGCATTCTTAGCCTGCGGGCGGTTAAACCAAATTTTAAGCACAGAGTCATTCCGCTCTAACAGCAGAGACTGGGTAGCCGGTAATTTGCTCTTTGATAAATCAGTCATAGTTACTCTCAATTATTCGTAGCCCAGAGTTACAGACGGGCAATACCAAAGCTATTTGGACGCACAGTTCTGTGGCGCGCCTCACGCACAGTTTCTAGCAACAAACCCAGGGTTTTACGCATATTGCGGGGGTCGATCATGCCATCGTCCATCAGATGGCCCGAGCAATAGAAAGCATCAGACTGGGAGTCAAAAACATGGGCCAGCTGTTTTTCTTGGGCCGCCAGCGCCTCTTCATCTGGCTTAACGCCCATGGCTGCTGCTTTACCTCGAGCCACCATCGACATGGTTTTAGCCGCCTGCTCGCCCCCCATAACTCCCATCTTGGCGTTGGGAAAGGTGTATAAAAAATCGGGGTCATAGCCGCGCCCACACATGCCGTAATTACCTGCACCAAAACTAGCCCCAGTCATAAAAGTGATGCGTGGCACTTCAATATTGCGCACTGCCTGAATCATTTTTGAGCCGTGCTTTATCATGCCCGCCTGTTCAGACTTGGTGCCAACGATGTAGCCTGTGGTATTTTGGAAAAACAGCGCGGGAATATTGGCCTGATCTAGCAGCTGCAAAAACTGCGTGGCCTTATTGGCACCCTGGGGGTCAATTGGGCCATTATTACCAATAATACCGACCGCCTGACCATAGATCTCTGCCTGAATACAGACTGTGGAGACCCCAAAGCGCGGTTTAAAATCAAGAAAATCAGAGCCATCCACGACACGGGCCACCAGCTCTCGCATATCGTAAGGAGTGCGATAGTCCACCGGTATGACTCCCGCCAGTTCGTCTGGATCATAGATCGGCTCGGCAAACTGCTTGGGCTCAGGCAATTGGCAGTTGTCATTCCACTGCAACCTCGCGACCACTTCGCGGCAGATCTGAATACCATGGCCATCGTTTTCCGCCAGATATTCTGCCAAGCCAGAGGTGGTGGCATGCATTTCAGACCCGCCTAGCTCCTCTTCTGTCGCTATTTCACCTGTAGCAGCCTTGAGCAGCGGAGGTCCAGCCAAAAACGCCCGCCCGGTGCCCTTAACCGCGATGACATAATCACTTAAACCCGGCATATAGGCGCCTCCAGCAGTCGAGGAGCCATGCAATATAGAGACCACCGGGATCCCCTCTTTACTCAATTTAGCCAGAGTGCCAAATAGATCGCCACCCGCACTAAAGCCCTCGACTGTATAGTTCATCAGATCGCCACCAGCACTCTCTACCAGATGCACAAAGGGCAGCTTCTGCTCCAGAGAAATCTGCTGAGCCCGTCGAATTCTGTAGCCCCCAGCTGTGGTCATTGATCCAGCTAAAATGCCACTGTCGTCTACCACTACGGCACAGCGGACCCCGGAAATAAACCCGATACCAGAGATTACCGTAGACCCAGGAATCGATTTAGCCTCATCCTTGGTGTCCAGTTTATAGCCGGCGAGATTGCTTATTTCCAAAAATGGCATGCCAGGGTCAAGTAAGCGCGCCAATCGCTCTCTCGGGGTTAACTGCCCGCGCTTATCAAAGCGCGGTTTGCGCTGCTCAGAGATCGCTCGACCGCGACCGTTGAGCTCATTGAGCTTATCCACCAGCTCAAGCATCTCTGCCCGCTGCTTTAGGTAGGTCGCCGAACTGGTATTTATTTTTGAGGCAAATACTGCCATGGCTGTATCTCCAGATTATTCTTATTTTTTATTTGAGTTGCTGCGCAATCGCCGCACTGACAGTAACCGGCATTGCCAATAACAGCTGTGCATAGCCTTTGCCCTGTGCATCGTTGCGAATACTGGCCATGCCACCACCACCCAGCACATCCTGAATCAGATAATTAATCGCATCAGAGCCAGGCATGAAATACCGCTGCACATATTGGGCGGTCTTGCCGGCTGCTTCGGGAGGCAAAAAGTGTGCAAAACAGTCCGCCACAACCTGCTCGGTAAGCGCAGCATAGATATAGGGAAGATACTCTGATCGCCGCGCAATAATCCCAACATTGGCCTTATCACCCTTATCACCACTGCGACCCCAAGCCAGCTTAATCAGGGGCACAGAGACCGTAGAATCAGTATCCAATACAGGGAGCGCTGGGGCGTCAGGCCTAATCAACGCAGAGTGATCTAGCGCAGTACCCTGAGTATCCGGCACATCAAAAACAACACCATCTATATCGACCTGAATCTTTGCCGTACCCTTGGGCAGTGCAAAGGAAAATAGTCGCACCACAGGTGATGGGCTGGGTCTGGCTCCAGCAAAACCAGAGAGCCCAGGCGGAGTCGCCAGACCCAGACCCACGGCCTCTTTGAGCATAATGCCAATACCGGCAGCATCTGGGTGCTTGGCGGCAATCTTCATCACCAGCTCACGACAATCAGTGACCCTAGCATTGCTACCAAACTGACTCTCGGCGCCAATCAACTCAACGCTCGTTTCACTAAAATCGGCCATACCAAACTGGTTTAAGGTGCGCCGAGACGCCGCAAAAATGGCATTGGCTAACTTCTTGGCCTTGCGATCTGCATCCAGCCCATAAAATGTCATATTGGTGCCGCCGCGAAACTCATCGGCGTAAGTAGTACAAACCTTGTATGAATCAGGCGCTGGCAGGCCAGTTGCACCTGTTACACGCACTAGGTTGTCCTCGATCTGCTGTAGCCTAACAGCGGAGAAATCACAGATCACATCAGGCAGTCTATAGGCTTGGGGGTCACCAATTTCGTAGAGCATCTGCTCGGCAATAGTGGCACGGCTTACCAGCCCTCCTGTGCCCTCTGGCTTAGAGCAGTCAAAGCTGCCATCTGCACGCACCTCAGCAATTGGGTAGCCAATGGTCTCTAGACCCTCAACCTCTTCCCAATCAGTAAAATTGCCACCCGTAGCCTGGGGGCCGCATTCGATAATATGACCGGCCAATGAACCCATGGCCAGCTTGTCAAAATCATCTCGCCCCCATCCAAACTGATGGATACAGGCACCCAATGTCACTGCACTGTCGACACAGCGGCCAGTCACCACAATATCTGCTCCCTTTTCGAGTGCCGCAGCAACCGGAAAGGCACCCAGATAAGCATTAATGCTGGCAATTTTATCGGTAGCTGGAAACGGCGCGCCGGTAAACATTTCGCTATAACCCTCGGCTGCCAACTGATCTCGCTGGGAGATCATATCGTCCCCCAGCACGCAGGCGACTTTTAGATCTAAACCCATCTCTGTAATCACAGCGCGCAGCGCATTGGCACAGGCCTGGGGGTTGACTCCACCAGCGTTAGAGACGATTTTTACGCCCTGACGAGCAATTTCTTTAAGGTTCGGCTTCATAGCCGCAGTGACAAAGTCTAGGGCATAGCCATGGTCTGGATTCTTAGCCCGGGCTCGGGCCATGATCGACATAGTAATTTCGGCGAGGTAATCGTAGACGATAAAGTCCAGATTGCCTTCTTTGAGGAGCTGCGGCGTGGCGCGGGCTGCGTCACCCCAAAAGCCGCTGGCGCCAGCGATGCGCAGGGTTTTCTCTACCATGGGCTATTTTCTCCAAAACAGCGATAAGACATCTAGATACTACTGATTTGAAGGCAGATACTCTTTGGATTCTATGCCAGCAATATAAGAGCCTATGCCAAATGTCTACGCAATGGATCCCAACCTAAGCCTGAGATCCCGATGCCAGCTTCATACGCTCAAGGTAGATCGAGGCCATAATAAAGCTAAAGGGGGCTGCTGCAGAGAGAAGATCAGCACTTAACAGCGCCTTAGTGAGCGGCTCAAAGACTTGATTTGCGGAGAAAACATCACTTAAAACCCCAGTCATAACCGCACCTATACCCAGCCCAAGCAGATTTGAAGCAACCAGCAACAGTCCAGTCATAACACCTCGCAGGCGCACCGGCGTCAGATCCTGGACTGTCGAAAATGCGGGGCCATAAAATGAGCTGACGCTAAACATACCGGCCGCCATTCCTATGTAAAACAGCGCGGAGGATGGCTCTACAAACCGAAATGAAATAAGCAATGGCGTCACCCCAAGCATAAGGAGGGCCAAAAATCTCACCCGCCCCCCCTTATATCGGGCCTGATACCAGTCGCTGAGTATGCCCCCTAAAAACGTGCCCGCTGTACCAAAGACTATGTAAATAAGCCCATAGGTGGCGCTTATTTCACCAATACCAAAGCCTCTCTCACGCTCCAGCCAGACAATAGCAAACTGCCCAGCACCCAGGGGAATGTGCAGAAATACCGCCCCCAGCATAGTCCAAGCTAGGGCTGGCGTAGACTTCACAACCCGAAACACATCAGAGACTATAGATCGCCAATTGCCGCTTATCAGACTTTCCTGCTGTTCGACATCGCCGCCCTTTTCTTCCATGGCGCCACGCTCTGGATCCCTGATAAAAAACAGCACCACCGCCAATATCAGACCCAGACCACCCAGCAACAGGAAGCAGTTGCGCCAGCCAATCATTGGCCCGAGAATCCCAGCAACAACAAAGCTGGCACCGGCGCCCAAAGGCACACCTAAGTAGTAAATTCCAGTAGCAGTGCCCCGCTTGGCCTTGGGGAACATATCGGAAATCATAGAGATAGCTGAGGGTGCCATCGCAGACTCCCCAACACCTATAAACAATCGCGCTATACCAATTTGCGCAAAACTCTTGGCCACACCAGAGACCGCTGTCAGCGCACTCCACAAGACCAGACCAGCCGCGATTAAACGCGGGCGATGCACGCGGTCAGCCAGCGCCCCCATAAACAGACCCATAATCGAATAAAAGAACACAAAAATAGGCCCAGTTAACAAACCAAACTGAGAATCACTTAGCCCTAGGTCATTGATGATGGCTGTACCAAAACTAGTGATCAGAGTGCGGTCGACCATATTGAGAATATTCAGCAGCAGCAGAAACAGCAGTATGCCCGTGGCTTTTGGTGATGCTTGCGGTGGCGCTAGTGACTGGTGCATGGATACCCTTATTATTTTTATATGGCTTGGTCAGCCCAACAGAATGCAGACTGTTACGATTAGATTATCAGGGTCACAGCAGTATGCAAGCGGTCACTCAGGTGATAATTTGCAGCCGACCTGTTTAACTTGCATCCATAGATCAATACCAATAAATTGTCTCGCAGGGGTAAACATTACCGTCCTATTCAGACTAAAAATTAATAACAGAGGGTATCTCCATGTCGTTGGAAGCAGTTACAGCCGGTTTAAAAGAAAAAATTGGGGAAGATTGTGGGTTGGGTGCAGTCTTGAAATTTGATTTCGGTGATAACGGCATTCTAGTGCTAGATGCCACACAGGTACCCAATATACTAAGCAATGAGGACGCCGATGCCGGCTGCACCATAGCCATTAGCATTGAGAACTTTATGGATATGGCTGCAGGAAAGCTAGACGGCACCTCTGCCTTTATGTCCGGCAAGCTTAAAATTCAGGGTGATATGGGCATCGCAATGAAACTAGTACCGCTGCTGTCATAAGGTCGTTGCTAGCCTCGCCCAGTATCTGCCAGTTACTATGTGGGCAACGCCCTGAGATCAACCAGGGCCCTGTTCACATAGCATCTCGCAGCCAGTCAACCCTTAAAGCGCAAACTGACGAGCGGCCAAATCCCGCATAATCTCCTCAGACCCGCCGCCGATAGCATTAACCCGAACCTCGCGATAAATTCGCTCTACCCTATTGCCGCGCATATAGCCAATCCCACCTAAAATCTGCATCGCCTCGCGCGCGCAAAACTCCATAGTCTGGCTACTCTGCACCTTTAACAGAGCTATATCACCCGCATTCTCAGTGCCAGCCTGAACCTGCTCGCAGGTCATCAATAAATAGGCCTGCGTGGCATTAATTCGCTGTTTCATCTCAGCAATTTTATGACGGATAACCTGATGGTCTGCAAGCCGCTTACCAAAGGTTTTCCGCTCGCGAGCCCAGGCTACCGCATCCTCAAGACAGACTCTAGACAGAGCCTCCATCGCCGCCGCCATCGCCAAACGCTCAGCGTTAAAATTATTCATAATCACGCTAAAGCCCTTGTTCTCCTGGCCCAGCAAATTACCCGCAGGCACGCGCACATCTTCAAAGTAAATGGTTGCAGTATCCGAACACCACCAGCCCTGCTTTTTATCCAGTGCGGTGCGTGAAACGCCCTGCGCATCCGCTGGAATAAGCAGCGTAGATACGCCAGCAGCTCCATCACCACCAGTGCGTACCGCCGTGGTAAACCAGTTAGCGTTCATACCGCCAGTAATATAGGTTTTAGAACCATTGACCACATAATGATCGCCATCCAGTCGCGCCGTTGTTTGCAGCTGGGCAACATCAGAGCCTCCACCGGGCTCAGTAATAGCCAGAGAAATTCGCTTGGTGCCTGCTAAAACAGGCGGAGCCACCATCTGCTTGAGCTCATCAGAGCCAAAATTAATCACTGGTGGCAAACCTATTCCATGTACCAGCAATGTGGCCGCCACACCGCCCACTGCAACCCGAGCCATCTCCTCGTTAACAATAATGCTATACCAGAGATCTATGCCCTCAGAGACGCCCCCAAACTCCTCTGGATAACCTAACCCCAAGAGGCCAACCTCCGCAGCCTTGGTCCACAGCTCATCAGGTATTGAACCCTTTTCATCCCAGTCTTCTGCATAAGGCACAATCTCGCGATCAATAAATCGGCGCAACTGTGCACGCCACTCTTGGTGTTCTGGCGTTAGGTTGCGATTGGGTAGTCTGGCACTGTCAAAGTCCAACGACATAGAAAAACCTGTGTATGTAATGTATCTGTACAGGATGGTAGGCACAGCAACAAACCCCAGCAAGGGAATAAGTGCCATTTAATTGGGAAATAACGCCAAACAAGCCGCGATTATTTGCGCCTGTAATCGCGAGGTGAAACGCCATGCCAGCTCTTGAAAGCACTGGAGAACGAACCCTGATCCGCATAACCTAGTAGAAAAGCAATCTCGGTAATACCCAGACGCTCATCTGAGAGATAGCGCAGCGCCACCTTGGAGCGCACCTCCTGAAGAATATGCAGAAAATTCGTATTGCGGTCTGCGAGACGACGCTGGAGCGTTCGCCTAGAGATATTAAGCTTACTGGCAAGCTTATCTATGGTTACGCCACCCTCAGGTAAATACTGCACAATAGACTGTTTAAGAGTAGCCAGTAATTGATCCGAGGGGTCGTTGTCTTCAAACAGTTCGCGGAACCTATGCTTTTGATCTGGGCCATCCTGATAATCCTGTT
Organism: Porticoccaceae bacterium; assembly: GCA_018663035.1. Taxonomy (GTDB): domain Bacteria; phylum Pseudomonadota; class Gammaproteobacteria; order Pseudomonadales; family Porticoccaceae; genus HTCC2207. The sequence continues at coordinate 24,470 of JABJEX010000054.1, read as the reverse complement.
TAAGAATCGGAAAATCTAATGCCTGTCGACTAAAAAATAGACTGCTATAAGGCTGCTCAAAGGATAGGTTGCGACCAAAGGTCTCCTCAAGCTTAGTAATATCCTGAGGCCTAGAATAGGTAAAACTCACCTTTGTAACCGCCACAGGCATAACACAGAGCGAATTAAAAATACCCACAGAGGCAGATAGCATTTCGTCACAGATCAAGCGCTTGCGACCAATCTCTGGCAGCAGCGGCTCCCAGCGCAATTCCACCTGATCATCAGTCCGGTATGCGGCCATCTGGCCTATGTCACCACGCAGCCTCAGACTGCTGGGAATTAAATTTAGATAGTCGCGAAAACATTCACATACTGTAGACAGATAGAGCTGTAGATTGAGCCCCTTTAGATAGGTCACTCGCCCTACCCTGAGCCCAAAATCTGGATCATTGGTGGTATCTGCCGCCAACTGAAAAAGCCGAAAATAGCTGTTTACCGGAAAGCGGCGCTCGGGAATTTTTAGTTCGCTCTCATCCAACCCACAGGCCAGTAACAGGGTATTTCTGTCCACACCCAACTGTTCGGCCACCTGCAACAGCGTATTAATTGGCGCGGCATAAATGCTCCAGTTGGGGTCTACTAGCTGGTCAGAGACAGAGTTTGCGGCCATAGGAAATGTAATTTTTATTGGGCTTCAATTGGGCTTTAAGCGCTACTTTACCACCTTAAGCTGCCTGCAATAAACCTGTATTTATAGATGACATTTAACAAACTACTGTATATATTAACAGTATTATAGAATCTATTATTTAACCCAGCATATCTCTCTACATGGCGAATACAGAAATAATCTCCAGCCTGCTGACCCGTCAGGACACTTGGCGCGGTCGCAACCTGCGTCTACCGCGCCGCACCCTAGGCACAGGCCACAACAGTTTGGATCTGCTATTACAGGGTGGCTGGCCGACAGCCGCACTGACTGAATTACTTCCTAGACGACTTGGTATAGGTGAACTAAGCCTGCTGCTGCCCATTGTTAAAGAACAGAGCAGCAGCAACCAACTCTGCCTGTGGTTAGATCCGCCCTATCAACCCTATGCCCCAAGACTGGCTGCAGCTGGCATCGCCCTAGACAGGCTGTTAATAGTGCGCAGCAAAAACCCCACAGAGTGGCTCTGGGTGGCCGAGCAGTCCATCCGCAATGGTGCCCTGCTATTGGCCTGGAGTGGTGAGCAGCATCTTCGTTATACAGATCTACGCAAGTTGCAGTTGGCGGCGGCAGACAGCAGCAGAGCAGCTTTCTTGTTTAGCTCGATCAAAACCCTCACAGACCCTTCGCCAGCAGCGCTTCGTCTGGAGCTCGACAGTCAGTCGGTAAATCAATTGCAACTCACTGTGCGCAAACTGCGCGGCAAAGCGCCGGGAGACCGACTAGAACTGAATTTAGACCACAACTCTACTCAGCGTATAGCTCTCAATCAGCTGCCTACGGGTCAGCACCATGCCTATGGCAGCATCTCTGCATCCGGGTCTGGCAATTAAATGGCCAGCTCTTCCAAGCGCCAGGAAATCTGGCTCTATCTGCAGTTCCCTCTGCTGAGTCTTGAGACTCTATTACCCCAGTTGACGCCAGAACAGCAGAGCAAACCTATAGCGGTAATTGGCCATCAAAAAAATGTTCAGCAGGTACTCTGCTGCAACAGTCAGGCCTCAGCCTGGGGTGTAGGAAAACAACTGTCCCTATCTACCGCTCTCGCCCTGTGCCCTGAGTTACTGACCCTAAGCAGACGCGCAGAACAGGAACAGGAGCGCCTGCAACAGCTAGCACTGCTGGCCTATAGCTTTAGCCCCGAAGTTATTATCCATAAAGAACTGGGCCTATGGCTGGAGATTTCCGGCTGCGACCGACTTTTTAAAGGCTATGATGCTCTGTTGTGCGAACTGCAAAACAAGCTTCAGCAGCAGGGAATTACTGCAGTTAACGGTCTAGCTGAGAACCCGCTCGCCGCACGCCTGCTCTGCAAACCCAGCTTCCAAACCCATTTGCCCAGCAGCCAACAGATACAGCAGAGCCTGCAAGGTACAGCACTCTATAAACTAGAGACCAGCCGCAAACAGCAGCAGAGCTTTAAGCAGCTGGGGTTGACCAGCCTGGCTGACTTACTGGCCCTGCCGCGCAGTGCGCTAAGTGAGCGTTTCGATGCTGAATTGATGGCAACTATTCAGCAACTCAACAATCAACGCCCCTTTACAGCAACAAGATTCCAGCCACCCAGTAGCTTTTACGACCTGATTCACAACCCCCAGGGGATTTTTAACAAAGAGAGCCTGCTGTTTCCTATGAAAACGCTACTCCAGCGTCTCTGCCAGTACATGATTGCACGGCAATGTCACTGCCTAGAGATGCACTGGCGCTTTGAGCCTCTAATAGGAGAGTCCAAGCAAATGTCTATCCGACTCTCCAGCAGTCAAAACAGCTGGTCGATGCTACTCAATCTCAGTCGTCTACAACTAGAGCGCCAAGAACTACCGCGCAGTATCGAACAGATCATTCTCTATGCAGACCAGTTTATAGAGGCACCTGCGGGTATGTTTAATCTGGATTTATTCGGCGAACAAACAGATAACCGCTCCTCTTCAGACCTAATCGATAGCCTTAATGCCCGACTGGGTGCAGAGGCTTTATTTCAGCCAGTACTAAAACAAGAGAATCTACCAGAACAGGCCGGAACCCTGGGCCTGGCCAACCAACAGACAACCACTGCGACTCAGATAGATGTCAGTTATGGGAAACAGACGCCACAGCCTCTGTGGCTATTAGACAAACCTGTACCTGTACAGATACGCAACCAGCAGCTGTACTGGCACAGGCCATTAAAACTAATCAGTGGGCCACAGCGGCTCTGTGGCAATTGGTGGCAGAACGAGCAGCAGCGCGATTACTATCTGGCATGTGATAGCAAAGGTGCACGCTACTGGTTATTTAGAGAGGCCATGGACAGACGCTGGTTTGTCCATGGCCTATTTGCTTGATCTGTCAGCTGGGTTTAAAGCCCCAGCTGCTCGTTAATCTTGAATTTCTGTACCTTACCGGCTGGGTTTCTTGGCAACAGATCCATAAAGTGCAAACGACTCGGCAGCTTGTAGCGCGCCAAAGATTCTCCCGCAAAATCACGCAGCTCTTCGAGGCTCAGCTCGGCACCCTCTTCCAGAACCACCACTGCAGTCACCGCCTCACCCCATTTGTCATCGGGAAGGCCTATCACCGCCACTTCCAGAACAGACTTGTGACCGTAGAGAACACTTTCAACTTCAGCTGGATAAACGTTCTCACCACCGGTGATCACCATATCTTTGACGCGATCGCAGAGGAATAGAAAGTCTTCATCATCTAAATAACCAATATCGCCACTGTGGAACCAACCCTGATCATCAATAGCTTCGGCAGTAGCATCTTCGCGGTTCCAGTAGCCCTTCATCACATTGGGGCCCTTAATGCAGACCTCGCCATGAACACCGGCAGCAACAGGGTTATTGTCCCCATCGACAATGCGCACCTGGGTAAACATAGGTGCCTTACCTGCTGAACCCACCTTAACCATCGCCAAATCACTGGCCAGCAGGCTAGCAAAGGGCGCTGTCTCCGTTAGGCCATAGCCCTGACAGAAATTTACCCCGCGCTCACCATAGGTCTTGATCAGTGGCACCGGTACCGGTGCACCACCGCAGGTTAGGGTGCTGATACTGGAGAGATCTGTGCTGGCAAAATTTTCATGCTGCGCCATCATCAGAAACATGGTCGGCGCTCCGAACATGGTGCTGATCTTATGCTCTTCGATTAACGCCAGAACCTGCCCCGCATCAAAGGCTCGCAACAACACAACCTCAATGCCCTTGGCTAGAGACAAAAGAGTTGTAACATTCAGGCCACCAATATGGAACAACGGCGCACAGGTCAGTGTAGTGCTATCCATAGTATCTTCGCCAAAGCACACGTTGATACTGTTCCAGAAAATATTGCCATGAGTAAGCATGGCGCCTTTAGGCAGGCCCGTAGTACCAGAGGTATACATAATAAAGGCCACATCGTCGACCGCGACCTTCTCGCTAGCCGCAATAGGATCAGCAGCGGCCATAAGCGGAGCTAGAGGCTCCCAGTTATCCGCATCGGTCTCTATGGTAATAAAGCGTGAACAGTGTAAATTTTCCTTCTCTTCATCAATCAGCGGGCGCAGCATGTCATCAGCCAACATGGTGCTAATACCAGCGTCATTGGCAATAAAACGCACCTCTGGGCCAGTGAGGCGGAAATTGAGCGGCACAAATATGGCACCCAGACAACCACAGGCATAGAGAGTCTCCAAAAACACCGGATGGTTTAGACCTATATAGCCAACACGGTCGCCAGCCTTAATACCGCCGTCGCGCAACACAGATGCCAGACGTCTCACCCGCTCGCCAAGTTCAGCACAGGTCCAGGTCTGGCCTTCAAAGGTCAGTGCCCGAGCATTTGGTGTAATGGCCGCGCGGCGAAGAATAGTTTGGCCCAAGCCAATATCTGCAGTCTGTGTATTTGACATGTTAATTTCCCCTTAGATTTATTGTTATAACGGCATGGGCGATAGGATCTAACGATGCCTAATGCCGTGTTTTTCTCAATCATAAAAGTTGCTTCAGCAAATATCCATAGCTGCACAGCGGACTTGGCACGCTTTCTACAAACTTCTCTGTAAAGCACAGACTATTATGCTAGTACTCGAGGGCATTCCTAGCATTTACCTGCACAGCTTACTCGGCACTCACAACGATCAGCAGAGAGTAGATAATAGTGGTCACAATAGAGTCATTAATCGCTACCAATGGGACTATAACCAGCTTGAAACTAAACTTGCCAACAAGCATAGCTGTCATTAGTTAGTTTACAGCCAACTCAAAAAACTACTCAAAAGACACCACCGGCACTTAGCTGTTGATGCAGCCCTATCAAACCGTCTGGATTACTAACAACCCTGGATAGCTAGCACCTCTAGTAATTACTCAACACTGATACTATACTGTTTATTTATACAGTATTTATTTCTCTAATAGTCGTTGTGTAATTTATGGCCTATGCCGAACTTCATTGCGTTAGCAACTTTACGTTTCTGCGCGGGGCTTCCCACCCCTGGGAATTAGTCCAGACTGCTGCCAGCTTGGGTTACAGCGCACTGGCAATTACCGACGAATGTTCATTGGCCGGTGTAGTTAAGGCTTATATAGAAGCACAAAACTGCGGTTTACAATTAATTATCGGGGCAGAATTTAAACTTGAAGGTCAGCGTTTAATTGTTCTGGTTAGCAATCGCCAATCCTATGCTGAACTCTCCGAACTGATTACTCTAGCCCGCCGGCGCAGTCGTAAAGGCGAATACAGCCTGCAATGGACTGACCTTAGCGGCAACCTCCCAAACAGCCTCTTAATCTGGCTGCCCAGTGGCGATCTAGAACCAGATCATGAGGTCGGTGAACGACTGAGCCACTGGTTTAGAGAGCGACTCTGGATTGGCGTAGAGCATTTACTAGACGGTGATGAAACCTATAGATATTACTATTACCGCAATCTCGCCGCTCTCTGGCAACTGCCCATGGTTGCCTGTGGCGACGTACATATGCACAGCAAAGAGCGCCGCGCTCTCCAGGACACATTAACGGCCATTCGTCACAGTTGTTCAGTGATGGAGCTTGGCGACCGGCGCTTCCCCAATGCAGAGCGCCGTCTGCGTAGTCTCGAACATATCCAGAGGCTCTACCCAGCAGCGCTGCTCAATGAGACTCTAGCTATCGCAAAACGCTGCCAGTTTAGCCTCGAGGAGTTGCGCTACGAGTACCCTGACAACGTAGTGCCCCCGCACCTAACAGCCTCAGAACAGCTACGCCTGTTAACCGAACAGGGAGCACAGAAACGCTGGCCCAAGGGGCTTAGTACAGCGGTGCGTCGGCAGATTGATTATGAGCTCAAAGTCATAGCTGAGCTGCAATACGAATGTTATTTCTTAACCGTTCAGGATCTAGTGGCCTTTGCTCGCAGCCGCAATATTCTCTGTCAGGGCCGAGGCTCAGCTGCCAACTCTGTTGTCTGCTACTGCCTTTTTATCACCGAGGTTTCACCGGATCAGGTGTCATTATTATTTGAGCGCTTTATCTCCACCGAGCGCAATGAACCCCCAGATATAGATGTCGACTTTGAACATGAACGCCGCGAGGAAGTCATTCAATATATCTACCGTCGCTACAGTCGTGAACAGGCCGCTCTAGCCGCCACTGTCATTACTTACAGGCCGCGCAGCGCAGTGCGAGATGTCGGCAAGGCGCTGGGACTAGACTCTCTGTTTATCGAACAACTCAGCCAGTCTCTGTCCTGGTGGGACCGCAATGCAGATCTGCAGGCGCAGTTTGAAAAAGCCGGCGCCAGAGGTGATATGGCAGAGCATTTTTATAATCTACTACAGGAAATTCTAGGCTTCCCCCGGCACCTGTCTCAGCATGTTGGAGGCTTTATTATCACCAAAAGCCCCATCAGCACTCTGGTACCGGTAGAAAATGCCAGCATGCCAGAGCGCACAGTGATTCAGTGGGACAAAGAGGATATTGAAGCTCTGGGATTACTTAAAATTGATATTTTGGCGCTGGGCATGCTGACAGCGATTCATCGCTGCTTTGATCTTATTCACAGGTATCAGGGCCCCGAACTCAGCATGCAAAATATCCCCAAAGACGACAGTGCTACCTACGACATGCTCTGTCGGGCTGATAGCGTCGGGGTATTTCAGATTGAATCTCGGGCGCAGATGGCCATGCTGCCCAGACTTAAACCACGGTGTTTTTACGATCTGGTTATTGAAATTGCCATAGTGCGCCCCGGCCCCATACAGGGGGGCATGGTACACCCCTATCTAAAGCGCCGTCAGGGTTTAGAGCAGGTTAGCTATCCTCATCCAGACATTAAAGAGGTACTTGAGCGCACATTGGGTATTCCAGTGTTTCAGGAACAGGTTATTAGACTGGCCATGGTAGCTGCGGGCTTTAGCGGTGGCGAAGCCGATCAGCTACGCCGCGCCATGGCCAGCTGGGGTAAAGGTGGTGAACGCAATAATAAGCTACTGGGTTTTCAGCAAAAATTGACCGACGGCATGCTGGCTCGTGGCTACACATTAGATTTTGCCGAGCGGCTATTCCGCCAGATTCAGGGCTTTGGAGTCTATGGTTTTCCCGAGTCTCATTCCGCAAGCTTTGCACTGCTCGCCTATGTCTCTGCCTGGTTAAAATGCCATTACCCAGCTGCGTTTTGTTGCGCCATCATGAACAGCCAACCCATGGGCTTCTACAGCCCCTCGCAGTTAGTGCAGGATGTACAGCGTCAGGGTATAGAAGTAAGGCCTATAGATGTGGTCAACAGCCAATGGGATCACAGCCTTGAGGGAGACCCTAAAAACCCAGCTCTACGTCTGGGTTTTCGTCTAATTAAAGGCTTTTCCCGCGCGGCGGCACAGAGAATCGTGGCTTCCGATCGGCAGTTAATGAGCATCCCCCAGCTAGCCCGCAAAGCCAAGCTATCTCAGGCCGATCTCAGCCTGCTCAGTAGTGCCGGCGCCCTTGCCCCTGTGAGCAGCAATCGTCGCCAAGCCCACTGGCAGGCCCTAGCTACAGAGCCTAGCGAACAGCTATTACCTGCCGATCAGCAACAGCCGCAACTTAGAGCCCCCAGCGAAACCGAAGAACTCTATGCCGACTACAGCCATACCGGATTGTCCCTAGGTCGGCACCCTATGAGCCTTCTAAGAGAGCAGTTTCCAATTTTTCAACGCTGCAAGCGACACAGTGAACTCGCCGAACTAGGCCATCGCCGTTTTGTGCGTATTGCCGGACTAGTGACTGGCAAACAGCGACCCGGCACTGCCTCTGGAGTGGTATTTCTAACCCTGGAAGATGAAACCGGCAACAGTAATGTAGTGGTCTGGCAAAGTGTCCAAAAAAGCTGCCGTCAGGCATTATTAAAAGCTCAGCTACTTATGGTCAAAGGCGTTGTAGAAACCGATGGCGCCGTGGTGCATGTAATTGCCCAGGAGTTAACTGACTGCTCTGAACTGCTGTCTCGCACCCGGGGTAGCGACGGCGTAACAATTAAATCGCGGAACTTTAGGTAATCATCTAACAGACTCCAATCGCCAGCCTCAGATTCCAAACCTTCAAGTTTGACTCTTGGGTCAACAAATCCTTCCCCTAGGCTACAGCGACCCCCTCTACTGTAGTAGGATAAGCAAATCAAAGCGTCACCTGTAGCGGCTAAACCGCCTCAGTCACTAGAACGCTAACCATGGGGACAATATCAATGAAAGATTTTTCCAACAAAGTTGCCGTTATCACTGGTGCCGGATCAGGCATGGGTCGCTACCTGGCCATCTTATTAGCGCGGGCAGGCGCCAATGTAGCCCTCTGTGAGGTCAATAAAGTTACACTGGCCGAAACTGTGGCCATGCTTAAATGCTACCAAGTTAAGGTATCCAGCCATATTTTAGATGTCGCCGACAAAGCTGTCATTGAAGCTCTGCCCGCACAGGTTATTGCCGAACACGGCGCTGTTGATCTGGTGTTTAACAATGCTGGAGTGACGGTTGATTCAACCTTTGAGGATATGTCCGAAGATGATTGGGACTGGGTGTTTAATATTAATCTGCAGGCTGTTATTAACTCTAGCCGTGCCTTTTTGCCCCATCTAAAGCAGCGCCCTGAAGCGGCTCTTATCAATACGTCTTCGATCTTTGGCATGATTGCCCTGGAGCGACAGTCGGTTTATCACACCGCTAAATTTGCCGTGCGAGGCTTTACCGAAAGCCTAGTCAAAGAAATGAAAAACAGCAGCGTACAGATTCACTGTGTGCACCCTGGGCACATAGGTACCAACATAGTGACCAATGCGCGCATGAACAAAAGTGAAGAGTCTGCAAGCTCCTTGCAACGTCTGGTAGGCAAGGTCATGGGACTAGGAGATAGTCAGGAGGAACTGGCCGCCTTCTTCCGCAACAATGGTATGCATGCCAGTCGCGCCTCGCAGATTATTCTGAATGGCGTGCGTAAAAACCGCAGCCGAATTATGGTTGGCACCGACGCTAAACTCATGGACCTCTGCCAGCGCCTAACACCTATGCACTACGAGACACTGTTTCCATTATTCACCCTACCCCTGACCCTGCTGCGCAACAAAAAGCCTATTAAAGGCATGCCCTGCGAAACCACAGTAGTTGGCGAGCAGACTGCATAACCATGGGCCCAGAACACAGCGACGTCATTATCGTAGGTGCCGGCCTCACCGGCATCGGTGCTGCCTACCACATCAGCCATAAATGCCCAGATCGCAGCTATCTGCTGCTGGAATCACGTCAGGCCATAGGTGGCACCTGGGATCTTTTCCGCTATCCAGGCATTCGCTCCGATAGCGATATGCACACATTGGGTTACAGCTTCAAACCCTGGGAAAGCAAAAAAGCCATTGCAGATGGCCCTGCTATTCTCAGTTATGTCCGTGAAACCGCCGCAGAAAATAATATTGAGCAGCACATTCGCTTCGGCCATCGCCTGATAAGTGCGAACTGGTGTTCAAAGCAGTCACTGTGGACGCTCGAAATCAGGCAGGACAATAGCGACACCCCAGTGCAAATGACCTGCAATTTTTTGTATATGTGCTCGGGCTACTACAATTATGAACAGCCTCATGATCCGCAGTTTCCAGAGGTGGACAGCTACAAAGGTACGCTGGTTCACCCACAGTTTTGGCCTAAAGATCTCGACTATAAAGGTAAAAATGTCGTGATTGTGGGCTCTGGGGCTACCGCCATGACCATGGTTCCCGCTATGACTGATATGGCCAAAAAGGTAACCATGTTGCAGCGCTCGCCAACCTACGTACTCACCAGACCCTCTGAGGACTGGTTTGCTAATGGTCTGCGCAAAATACTGCCCTCATCCTGGGCCTATGGTATTACCAGACTCAGAAATACCCTGTTTCAGGAAGCTCTCTTTAAGCTGGCTCAGAGTTTTCCCCATCTGGCCAAACGCTTTTTTATTGCTCAGGTACGCAGAGAGCTAAACAAGGACTATAACGTCGATAAACACTTTACCCCTAGATACTTCCCATGGGATCAGCGTCTCTGCTTGGTGCCTGATAAAGATCTATTTGAGGCCATTAAAAGCGGCGCCGCCGATGTGGTGACCGAACATATAAAACGCTTCACAGAAAACGGCATCGAGTTAGAGAATGGCGAGCATCTAGAGGCAGACATTGTGGTCAGTGCCACAGGGCTGAGGCTACTAGTGATGGGTGGTGCAACGTTCACCGTTGATGGCGAGACCATCGACTTCTCGCAGCAGACCACCTACAAAGGCCTAATGATTTCAGATGTCCCCAATATGGTGACCGTATTTGGCTACATTAACGCCTCCTGGACACTGCGTGCAGACCTGACCGCTGAATGGGTCTGCCGGGCACTGAATCATATGAGCAGCACCCAGACCACCAAGATGATGCCAGTGGTGCCAGAAGCCTTAAAAGATATGCCCACCAAAGACTGGATTGCTGACTTTCCCGCCGGCTATATGCAGCGCAGCATGCATCTACAGCCACGACAGGGAGACCAGGATCCCTGGGTGAATAGCCAGAACTTCCGCAAAGAACGAGCACTATTTGGGAAGCCAATAGACGCCGATGGAGCCTTGCAGTTTAGTGTCGCCACAGAACGCTAGCCCAGCAACTACAATAGCCTCTCCGACCTACTAAATTAGGGCCAGCGACTCGCCGTTATGGGTATCAACAAACCGATTCTCAGAGCCAACAGCAGGCTGAGGCATTTAGCCGCCATGATTCAGCCCCCCTACCAAACGATTTGGGACTGCTGCTGCGACCATGGCCAACTCGGTATGTCTCTGCTTAATGATGGCGTTGCTGATCAGGTTATCTTTGTCGATGTACTCGAAAACATTATGGCTAAACTAACAGACCGCCTTATTGAGGACTTCCCTCCAGCCCATTACAGCTGGCAGGTTCGCTGCGATGATATTAAAAATATTCAGGTACCCGCCGAGGATTCACAGCTATTTATAATTGCCGGGGTTGGCCCAGACCAGAGCATCGAATTTATCAAAAGCCTCTGTGCCTCAGCGCCAGAGACAGCCTTCGATCTGCTTTTATGCTCAGTTCATGGCAACTATGCAGTGCGAGAGGTGCTGATTGCCCAGGGCTACAGGCTCAAAGAGGAGCGTATCATCTGTGATAAAAATCGTTTCTATGAAGCCATCTACGCCTCTAAGAAAGCCGATCAACCACTGCGAGCAACGGGCCAACAGATGTGGGACTGGACAGACCCAGTGCATCGAGATTACTGGCAAAGAACGGTCGGTCATTACCGGCAAAAAGCCAAAAAGAATCAGCTGAGATACCAACTAGTTATTCAACATTATGAAACTCTGCGTGACGCCTTACAGGCCGCACTAAAAGATAACCCAGAACCCAATCAGCCACCACAATCAGAGTAATTGACGCACAGGGCTCATATAAAAGATCACCAATATACAAAAGCCAGGGTTGCCACTAGACTGTATCCATAGGCACAGCAAAAAGCTGACGGTACCCCACTAGAAAGGTTAGGGCTCCCTATTTGAAGCACTAGCTGCTGATTGTGAACTGAGCAAACGAGGACCCAAACCCATGCTGCTACTGGAAAACTTTGTTGCCCTTTTTATGGAGTCGGCTCCCTGGCTGATGCTTGGGCTGACCGTAGCTGCAGTAATAAAAGTGCTGGTGCCTAGCCAATTGCTGGCAAAACATCTAGGTGATTCAGGCCCTGGCGCCACCGTTAAAGCCGCTCTGTTTGGTGCCCCCCTACCCCTTTGCTCCTGTGGCGTAATCCCCGCTGCGCTCGGGCTGCGTCGCAGTGGCGCATCCAAGGCCGCCACCACCTCCTTTTTGATATCAACACCAGAGACAGGTGTGGATAGCATTTCTATTTCCTACGCGTTGTTAGGGCCATTTATGGCGATTATTCGGCCTATTGCTGCCATCACCAGCGCTATCACTGCCGGTATATTAGTCGGCAAAGAGAATAGTATTCCGGCCAGTGCCAGTGCCCAACCTGCGGGCACTTGCTGCGCCAGCAACACCCCAGAGCCAGAGCCCTGCTGCAGCACTGAACAACCAGCTGTAAAGCAATCCACAGCAGCGGATAAGCTGCTAGCAGGCCTGCGCTTTACCTACATAGATCTGGTGAGAGATATCGCCCTATGGCTTGTGATTGGACTCGGCTTTGCCGCAATAATAAAAACCTATGTACCCAATGAATTCCTACTGCAATGGGGCGATGGCTTGCTAGCCTTTGTGGTCATGGCGCTGGTGGGTGTACCCATGTATATCTGCGCCACCGCCTCCACACCCATTGCAGCGGGCTTATTGTTTTCCGGCGTATCACCGGGCGCGACGCTGGTATTTATGCTGGTGGGCCCCGCCACCAATATAGCGACTATGGGCCTGGTAAAAACCGAACTGGGCAACCGCACGCTAGCAATCTATCTGCTCAGTGTTGTGGTAGTGGGTTTTGCCTTTGGCTATCTAACCAACTATCTGGCCGCACTCTGGGACATGGACTTTTTAGCGCAGGCGCAGCAGGCCCACGAGATGGTAAATACACCGTTGACCTATGGGGCTAGTATTTTGCTGGCGGGACTTATGGTTTATGGCTTGGCAAATAAATACACAGGTATTAGAAATTAAAACATCTCCCCAGAATGCTCGACCATAACGACCCGGCCCGATTCCAAGCAAGCTCCTCTTTAAACTTCCAACAAAAAAAATTAACAAGAGTAGATAATTCAAATAGTCCCTGCCAGTGCCCTTGCGATCAATCAGGGCCCGTTTATGGGTGCAGGTATTTTCAGATTGAGAGAAGACTTGTCTGAGCGAAGCGAGTTGTCTGAACGCTGAAAATTCCTGTACCCATGGGACCGATCGCAAGGGCACTGGCAGGGACTATTGGGGCTCGGCACCAACTAAAGAGATACCACTCCCCCACCCTTAAGATAAAAGCATGGCTACAACAACCGCCGCACAAAACCCAAGACATAAAAAAAGCGACCCGAAAGCCGCTTCTTTAAATTGCCTTAAAGAACTTACCAACCAGTAATTTCTTTCAAGCCAGCCCCAATATCAGCCAGGCTACGAACCGTCTTAACACCAGCATCTTCCAGCGCCGCAAACTTCTCATCTGCAGTACCTTTACCGCCAGAAACAATCGCACCAGCATGGCCCATACGCTTACCAGCAGGTGCAGTAACACCAGCAATATAAGACACAACAGGCTTGGTGACATTGGCTTTAATATAAGCCGCTGCTTCTTCTTCCGCCGTACCCCCAATCTCACCGATCATAACAATGGCCTCGGTAGCTGGGTCTTTCTCAAACAGCTCAAGAATATCGATAAAGCTAGAACCAGGAATCGGGTCGCCACCAATACCTACGCAAGTAGACTGGCCAAAACCATAGTCAGTAGTCTGCTTAACCGCTTCGTAAGTCAGAGTACCTGAACGGGAAACGATGCCGACCTTACCGGGCAGGTGAATATGACCTGGCATAATGCCGATCTTACATTCGCCTGGGGTGATAACGCCTGGGCAGTTGGGTCCAATCAGACGGACACCCAAGGTGTCGCAAACAACCTTACAATCCAGCATATCCTGTGTAGGAATGCCTTCAGTAATACAGACAACCAGCTTTAAGCCAGCGTTAGCAGCTTCAAGAATAGAATCTTTACAAAATGGTGCAGGAACATAGATAACCGAGGCTTCTGCGCCTGTGGCTTCCACAGCCTCTGCAACAGTATTAAATACCGGCAGACCCAAATGCTCAGTGCCGCCCTTACCTGGGGTTACACCACCAACCATCTTAGTGCCATAAGCCAGCGCCTGCTCAGAGTGAAAAGTACCCTGCCCGCCAGTAAAGCCCTGACAGATAACCTTAGTGTCAGCATTGATTAAGATAGACATATTAGTTACCTCCTGCGGCTTTAACAGCTTGTTGCGCGGCATCCGTCAAGCTGGTTGCTGCAATAATAGCCAGACCAGATTCGGCCAGCTTTTTAGTACCCAGTTCAGCATTGTTACCCTCAAGGCGAACAACCACTGGAATCTTCACGCCCACTTCCTCAACTGCACCAATCACACCATCGGCGATCAGGTCACAGCGCACAATACCGCCAAAGATATTGATAAGTACCGCTTTAACATTGGTGTCAGAGAGAATAATTTTAAAGGCTTCAACAACACGCTCTTTGGTTGCACCACCGCCTACATCGAGGAAGTTAGCGGGAGAACCTCCGTGCAGGTGCACAATATCCATAGTACCCATAGCCAGGCCAGCGCCGTTGACCATACAACCAATATTGCCATCGAGGGCCACATAGTTCAGTTCAAATGAGGCCGCATGAGCTTCGCGAGCATCTTCCTGGGAGGGATCGTGCATAGCTTTGATAGCGGGCTGACGGTACAGCGCGTTCCCATCGATAATTACCTTGGCATCCAGGCAGTGCAGATTGCCTTCGTCGGTGATAACCAGTGGGTTAATCTCCAACAGTTCCAAGTCTTTCTCTTTAAACATCTTGGCCAGACCCATAAAGATCTGCACAAACTGCTTAATCTGAACCCCTTTAAGGCCCAGTTTAAAGGCCAGATCACGGCCCTGGTAAGGCTGTGCGCCAGTCAGAGGGTCGATAATGGCTTTTAGAATTTTTTCGGGAGTCTCTTCTGCAACCTTCTCGATCTCAACACCGCCTTCGGTGGAGGCCATAAAGATAATACGACGAGTCGCGCGATCGACCACAGCGCCCAAATACAGCTCTTGGTCAATATCGGTGCAGGTCTCAACCAGAATACGGCTAACCGGCTGGCCATTGGCATCTGTCTGGTAGGTCACCAGGTTCTTACCTAACCAGTTGTTGGCAAACTCTTCGATTTCGGCTTTGGAGCTAACCAGCTTTACGCCGCCAGCTTTTCCTCGGCCACCAGCGTGGACCTGGGCCTTTACAACCCACTTGTCGCCGCCGATAGTATCAGCAGCCGCCACGGCATCTTGCGCGGTTTCTGCAGCAATCCCTTTAGACACTGGCAGACCGTACTCAGCAAACAGCTGCTTACCCTGATATTCGTGCAGGTTCATACTTCTCTTCCCGTTAAATGTTTCGGATGGATGTTTCCCCGAGCTTGGGCCCGGGGGTTATAAGGTATTGTTAACTGGACCTATCGACGCTTGCGGTTAGCGATATGAATAGCAGCGCCATTCACAGCCAGCGCTGCTTCGTGGACAGTTTCCGACAGAGTCGGGTGACCAAATACGGTCATACCTAAGTCTTCAGCACTGGAACCAAACTCCATTGCAATTGCCACCTGCTGGACCAAATCCGCTGCGCTAGGGCCAACAATATGGCAACCAAGAATGCGGTCTGTATCAGCATGGGCAATAATTTTAACCATACCGTCGGTATCGTTAGCGGCCATAGCACGGCCACTGGCTGCAAACGGAAACACACCTACGTTATAGGGCTCGCCCGCGGCTTTAATCTGCTCTTCGGTCTGACCCACTGAAGCAACTTCGGGGTGAGTGTAAATGACATTGGGCACAATGTCGTAGTTCATCTGGGCTTTGTGGCCAGCAATTATCTCTGCTACCATCACGCCCTCCTCCGACCCCTTATGCGCCAGCATCGGGCCACGCACTAGGTCACCAATCGCATATACGCCTGCTACATTAGTGGCACATTGATCGTTAACAAATACTGTACCGCGCTCGTCTAACTGTACGCCGCTATCATCGGCCAGCAACCCATCAGTAAAGGCGCGACGGCCCACACAGACAATCAGCTTATCGAAGGTTTCTTTTTGCTCAGAGCCATCCGCAGTCATAAAGGTG
Source organism: Porticoccaceae bacterium (assembly GCA_018663035.1). Classification (GTDB taxonomy): domain Bacteria; phylum Pseudomonadota; class Gammaproteobacteria; order Pseudomonadales; family Porticoccaceae; genus HTCC2207. Next base: position 8,506 of record JABJEX010000054.1, on the reverse strand, counting down.
ACTTCGACGGCGCCTTTAACAATCTCGGTACCAGTCACACGGGCGCCCAGACGTATGTCCAGACCCTGCTTAGTAAAGATCTTCTTGGCTTCTTTGGCGATCGCCTTATCCATAATAGCTAAAAAGTCTTCCATCGCTTCTAGCAGAACCACTTCTGAGCCCAGACGATTCCATACCGAACCCAGCTCCAAACCAATCACACCAGCGCCAATCACGCCTAGACGCTTGGGGACTTCAGAAATTTCTAGGGCACCAGTTGAGTCTACAATCAGATCACCATCAACCTTGGCCACAGGAATATCTATCGGCAGAGAGCCTGAAGCCAGAATCACATTGCTGGCTTCAATCACAGAGACAGTGCCATCATTAGCAGTCAACTCAACCTTTTTACCGGCCAAAAGCTTGCCTGTACCGTACAGTGCAGTAACGCCATTGGCTTTAAACAGGCCAGCAATACCGCCCGTAAGCTGGTTGATAATCTTGTTTTTACGCTCCAGCATGGCGGGAATGTCCATTGCCACGCCCTTGGTGCTAATACCATGTATGCCCAGATCTTCCTTGGCTTCGTGATACTTGTAGGAGCTGTCCAGTAGTGCTTTTGAAGGGATACAGCCAACGTTAAGGCAGGTCCCGCCGTTAACGCCTTTACCTTCTTTATTCTGCCACTTCTCAATACAGGCGGCTTTAAGACCCAACTGAGCTGCACGTATTGCAGCCACATAGCCAGCTGGGCCACTACCGATCACTACAACATCATATTTTTCTGACATCTAAATACCTATTTTTCAGTAACTTACGTGTTAAATTTCAAGTAGAATCTTAGCTGGATCTTCGATTAATTGTTTAATCGCAACCAAGAATTGTACTGCTTCCTTGCCGTCAATCAGGCGGTGGTCATAGGACAGCGCCAGATACATCATTGGACGAATCTCAACCTGGCCATTGACGGCTACCGGACGCTGCTGGATGGTATGCATGCCCAGAATAGCGGTCTGAGGTGGGTTGATAATCGGCGTAGACAGCAGTGAGCCGTAGACGCCGCCATTGGTGATAGTAAAGGTACCACCAGTCATTTCTTCAATACTTAACTTGCCATCTCGGGCCTTACCGGCATAGTCGACAATGCTGTTTTCAACAGTGGCAATGCTCATGTTCTCCGCATTGCGCAACACTGGCACAACCAGGCCGCGCTCGGTAGACACTGCAACACCAATATCTTGGAAACCATGGTAGACAATATCAGTGCCATCAATCGAGGCATTCACCAGCGGGAATCGTTTAAGAGCCTCTACTGCCGCTTTTACAAAGAAGCCCATAAAGCCCAAACGAGTGCCATTATGGGTCTTGGTAAATTCGTCCTGATACTGCTTGCGCAATCCCATCAGAGCCGACATATCCACTTCGTTAAAGGTTGTAAGAGAGGCAGTGGTCTGAGTCACATCTAACAGGCGCTCAGCAATGCGTGAGCGCATTCTTGTCATGGCCACACGACGCTCAACGCGCTCGCCTGCTGGCATAGCCTCTTCTGCTAGGCTTGCCGCTGCAGGAGCCGCACTGGTAGCTGCAGGTGCTGGCGTGAAATTAACCACATCTTCTTTAGTGATTCTGCCACCTTTGCCGGTTCCTGCGACCTGAGACAAATCAATGTTGCGCTCATCGGCTAGCTTTTTGGCAGCGGGGTTAACTAAGGTATCTGCAACCTGCACATCTGCCTCTTGCTTCTTGGCTGCGGAGGTCGCTGCGGGACTGGCCGCCTCGCCCTCTTCGATGCGCGCGATCACTTCATTGCTAAGAATAATATCGCCCTCAGCTTTTAGCACTTCGGACAGAATTCCTGTCGCTGGAGCCACCACTTCAAGAACCACTTTGTCGGTTTCAATATCGACAATTAGGTCATCGCGGTTGACGCTGTCGCCAACATTCTTGTGCCAAGTCGCCAGCGTGCCCTCTTGTACAGATTCTGGGTAGGTAGGTGCCTTAATTTCAGTGGCCATTAATCTATTCCTGGTTTTTTTAAGAGTCTAGGGTTAATGCTTGATTAATAAATTGCTTCTGCTCTTCTAAATGAACAGACATATATCCGCTTGCAGGTGCCGCTGAACTTTCGCGGCCCACATAGCTGAGGTGTAATTCTGGTTTTAAGCGTTGAATAATGTGCCGCATATGGTGCTGACTGCTATACCAAGCGCCCTGATTCATAGGTTCTTCCTGACACCAGATAATATCTTCGATATTACTGTAAGGACGCAGAATCTCTTCCAGCTCAGCATCGGGGAATGGGTAGAGCTGTTCCAAGCGGATCAGCGCTATATCCTCAATGCCCCGCTCCTGACGCTCTTCCAGCAAATGGTAATAGACCTTGCCAGAACAGAGCACCACACGACGAGCTTTAGCGACATCTACATCGTCATCCAACACATTCTGGAACTCGCCATTGGCCAGCTCTTCCAACGAAGAGGTCGCCAGCTTGTGACGCAGAATCCATTTTGGGCTCATAATCACCAGCGGACGACGCATGGGACGAATCGCCTGCCGACGCAACAGATGGAAGATCTGCGCAGGGCTTGTAGGAATAACCACCTGCATATTGTGCTCAGCGCACAGTTGCAAGAATCGCTCTAAACGAGCCGATGAATGCTCTGGGCCCTGACCTTCAAACCCATGGGGAAGCATCATGGTCAGGCCTGATAAACGGCCCCACTTATGCTCACCACTGGCGATAAATTGGTCGATCACCACCTGAGCGCCATTGGCAAAGTCACCAAACTGAGCTTCCCAGATAATCAGTCCTTTCGGCGCTGTGGTGGCATAGCCATATTCAAAGGCCAGTACAGCCTCTTCTGAAAGCACCGAATCATAGATATCAAATCGCGGCTGATCGTCAGCCAAATTGGCCATAGGCAGATAGGCTTCGCCGTCTTTCTGGTTGAGTACCACTGCGTGGCGGTGGGAGAACGTCCCGCGGCGCACGTCCTGGCCAGTAATACGAATTGGGTAGCCCTCGTGCAGCAACGTGCCATAGGCTAGCAGTTCAGCCATTCCCCAGTTGAGTGGCAGTGCGCCACCAGCCATCTTGCGGCGGTCATCATAAATCTTAGCAACCTGACGCTGCACCTGAATGCCGTCTGGAATCGAGGTGATGCGCGCTGCGACGTCCTGCAGAGCCTTGAGATCAATACCTGTATTGGCCGGCGTGCGCCAGTCATGATCTAGGTAGGGCTCCCAGTTTACAAATAGGCCCGTGTCAGGCTCACGCACCAGGTTATGAACCACAAAGTCGCCCTTATCTAGGCTGGCTCTGTAATCATTGGCCATTTCATTGGCCTTATCTTGCTCCAGCACACCCTCGGCAACCAACTTTTGAGCGTAGAGGGTTCTGGTGGTTGAATGCTTGCGGATCACGTCATACATCAACGGCTGAGTTGAGGATGGCTCATCGGTCTCGTTATGGCCGCGGCGGCGGTAACAGACTAGGTCTATAACCACATCTTTACCAAACTCATAGCGGTAGTCCATGGCTAACATAGCCGCGAACATCACTGCGTCTGGGTTGTCACCATTGACGTGCAGTATCGGTGCGCCGACCATTTTGGCAATATCGGTGCAGTATTCTGTAGACCGTGCATCGTCCTGACGGCTGGTCGTAAAGCCAACCTGATTGTTAATCACAATATGGATAGTACCGCCAGTCTTGTATGCGCGAGTTTGCGACAGCTGGAAGGTTTCCATAACCACACCCTGCCCCGCAAATGCCGCATCACCATGCATCAGGATAGGAACAACCTTTTGACCTGTGGGATCTTCACGACGATCCTGACGAGCACGGCCGGAGCCAATAACCACTGGGCATGAAATCTCTAGGTGTGAGGGGTTAAAGCCCAGCGCCATATGGACTTCACCACCGGGAGTCATCACATTTGATGAAAAGCCCTGATGATATTTCACATCACCACTGGTATTGACCAGTCGCTTGCCTTCGAACTCTTCAAATAGCTCGGAAGGATTTTTGCCCAGGATATTCACTAGCACGTTGAGGCGACCACGGTGTGCCATGGCCATCACAATCTCTTTACAGCCGTATTCTCCAGAGCGCCGAACCAGAAAGTCAAGCAGCGGAATCAGACTCTCGCCACCCTCAAGGCCAAAGCGCTTGGTCCCCGGATACTTGGAATCCAGATGCTTTTCTAGACCCTCTGCCGCTGTCAGGCGGCTAAGCACGTCGATACGAGCTTCGTCACCGTAGGTAGGCTTGGAACGCACAGATTCAAAGCGCTGGGCCAGCCACTGCTTTTCAGCAAAGCTGGTGATATGCATAAACTCAGGGCCTAAATGGCCGCAGTAGGTCTCTTCCAGGGCCTCTACGATCTCGCGCAGAGTCGCTTCAGGCTTGCCCATATACAGAGGGCCAGTTTGGAATGTGGTATCTAGATCTGCTTGAGTCAGCCCATGGAAGTGCAAATGCAGATCTGGCACATCCTCGCGCTGCATAATACCCAGAGGATCAAGATTAGCCTTCTGATGCCCGCGAAAACGGTAGGAGCTAATTAATTGAACAACCTTTACCTGTTTGCGCTCGTGCTCTAGGTGAATGCCACCGGAGCCTGGCGCAGGTGTGGGTCTGGCCTGACGGCGACCGAGAAGCTCGAAGTGCTGAATAATTGTGGCGTGAGAAATGTCAGGGGTCACAGAGCCATTGGTGCGGGGGAGAGAGTCAAAAAAGCTGCTCCACTCCTCTGGCACGCTATTGGGCTCATGCAAATAAGTTTCGTAGAGTTCTTCAATGTACGCCGCGTTTCCACCGGAGAAGTGGGAGGAGCGCAAAAATTGCTCCATTAAGCCCTCAGGCATTGCAGGTATTCCCCTTGTTAAGACTACGTATTACGCCAATTTTTAAGCGCAGTATTCTAAACCCCATTTACACAAACGGCCAGTAAAAACTGGCCGTTTGGAGGATTTAGCCTTGCAATTAAGGCTGATCACCTATTTAGGTGGCGCTTCTGATAAGCATACTGCGAATATGACCAATCGCCTTGGTAGGATTTAACCCTTTAGGACAAACCTGTACGCAGTTCATGATGCCGTGGCAGCGGAATACACTGAACGGATCATCGAGATTTGCCAGACGCTCTTCAGTCGCTGTATCACGGCTATCCGCGAGAAATCTGTATGCCTGCAGCAGACCAGATGGACCAATAAACTTATCGGGATTCCACCAGAACGACGGGCAGGCCGTCGAACAGCATGCGCACAGAATACATTCGTACAGACCATCAAGTTTGGCACGCTCTTCAGGAGACTGCAGACGCTCAATAGCCGGTGCTGGTGTGTTATTGATCATGTACGGTTGAATTTTCTCGTACTGAGCATAGAACTGACTCATATCAATGACCAGATCACGAATCACCGGTAGGCCAGGCAGAGGACGAATCACAAGCTTGTTACCTTTTACCGCCTCTGAGAGGGGCGTAATGCAGGCCAGACCATTTTTACCCGAGATATTGACACCATCCGAGCCACAGACACCCTCTCGGCAGGAGCGACGAAACGTCAACGTGGGGTCTTCGGCCTTTAGCTTTTCCAGCACATCCAGAACCATCACATCCTTGCCCTGGGTGTCGACCTTAAAGTCTTGCATATAAGGCTCAGAATCCACTTCTGGGTTATAGCGATAAATACTTACATTCAACATGTTCAATCAGCCCAATTAATAGGTTCGTACTTTAGGTTCAAATGCTTCACGCGTCTTGAGGTTAAAATTAACCCCGCGCTTGCCCAGCGTCTTTGTCTCGGGGAAATACACCGAGTGACAGAGCCAGTTTTCATCGTCGCGCTCTTGGAAATCTTCGCGAGCGTGTGCACCGCGACTCTCTGTGCGACCCTCAGCGGCAATAGCTGTAGCCTCTGCGGTAGCAAACAGGTTCTGTAACTCCAGCGCTTCGATACGCGCAGTGTTAAAGGCGTTGCTCTTGTCTTCCAAGGCCACATTCTCAATCCGCGGACGCAGAGCGTTGAGCTTCTCAATGCCCTCTTTCATAAAGTCACCGCGACGGAATACACCGAAGTAGTTCTGCATAATGGTTTGCAGTTCGGCACGCAGCACAGAGGCTTTCTCGCCACCTGCTGAGTTGTTAATGCGGTTGAGACTCACCATAGCAGCTTCAATATCGCTCTCTCTGGCATCTTTAAGGTTGATACCTTCTCGCAGCTGCTTCTCGATAAACATACCGGAAGCGCGACCAAAGACCACCAGATCCAGCAGCGAGTTACCGCCTAGGCGGTTGGCGCCGTGCACAGATACACAGGCCGCTTCACCGCAGGCGTAAAAGCCCTGAATAACCTGATCATTGCCGTCTTTGTCGATAGTCAGTGCCTGGCCATCAACATTGGTGGGAATACCACCCATCATATAGTGACAGGTAGGCACCACTGGGATTGGCTCTTTGACCGGATCGGCATGAGCAAAGGTGCGCGACAGCTCTAAAATACCTGGCAGTTTGGCGTTCAAAGTCTCTTCGCCAAGGTGGTCGAGCTTGAGGTACACATGGTCACCATTTTCACCACAGCCACGACCTTCAAGGATTTCCAGCACCATAGAGCGGGCAACCACATCGCGTCCAGCAAGGTCTTTGGCATTGGGCGCATAACGCTCCATAAAGCGCTCGCCGTCTTTGTTGATTAGATAGCCACCCTCACCACGGCAACCCTCTGTTACCAGAGTACCTGCACCGTGAATACCGGTTGGGTGGAACTGCCACATCTCGATATCCTGCACCGGGAAGCCCGCGCGCAGAGCCATGCCTACGCCGTCGCCGGTACAGATATGTGCGTTAGTAGTAGAGGCATAGATTCGCCCTGCTCCACCCGTGGCGAATACAGTAGCTTTAGACTTTACATAGACCGTTTCACCGGACTCGATATTGATTGCCACAACACCAACAACCGCGTTGTCTTCGTTCTTCACAATATCAACCGCATACCATTCATTGAGGAATGTGGTTTCGTTTTTCAGATTACCCTGATACAGGGTGTGCAACAGTGCATGGCCGGTTCTATCTGCCGCTGCACAGGTGCGCGCTGCCTGACCGCCATTACCGAAGTCTTTAGACTGGCCACCGAATGGGCGCTGATAAATACGGCCCTCTTCTGTGCGGGAGAACGGCAAGCCCATATGCTCAAGCTCAAAGATGGCCTCTGGGCCAGTTTGGCACATATACTCAATGGCTTCCTGATCGCCAATATAGTCAGAGCCTTTAATCGTGTCATACATATGCCACTGCCACTGATCATTGGGATCATCACTGGCAATCGCACAGGTAATTCCGCCCTGAGCAGATACAGTGTGCGAACGCGTGGGAAAAACTTTAGTAATTACTGCTGTTTTGTAACCGGATTGCGCCAGCTGAAGTGCAGCGCGCATGCCAGAACCGCCACCACCGACGATTACGGCATCAAAACTCATCGTTCTAATGTTAGCCATTTAGTTAAATTCCCCAGAGAATATCGATAGCCCAGACCACGTAGAGCAAAGTAATTGCAATCATGCCTAGTTGAAAAAAGATACGGATCGCAGTTGCCTTTGGCCCAACCAATCTTAGGGTCACATAGTCAGTTAAAACACACCACATACCGATCCAGGCATGGGCGGCAATACTGAGAATAGTAACCAAGCTAAACATACGCATTGCTAGCGAACTGTTTAACTCTGCCCACTGTGCATAGGTTAGCTCTGGGTTGCCCACAAAATAACAAACCATAAACGCCACATAGGCGGTCATGATCCAAGCGCTAATACGCTGGATCATCCAATCTGAGAGGCCACTGCGGCCAAAGCTAGTAACAGAAGTAACCATTAGAGAATCCACCAAGTAATAAGGCTAATAAGCAACGCCGCCAAAATTAATGCCGCCCAGGCGCTGTTGCGGCCAGCAGCGAATGAGTCTTCACCAAAACCCATATCCATGATTAGGTGTCGAATACCTGCTATTAGGTGATAGGCCAATGCAGCGAGAGTTGCCCAGATCACGAACTGACAGACTGGGTTAGCAAACAGCGCCCCCAGTTCGTTAAAGCTCTGCTCTGATGCCAAGCTGCTCTCCAGCATCCACAGCAGTACTGCGACAGCGAAAAACATAACCACACCGGATACACGGTGCAAGATAGATACATAGGAAGTTATTGGAAGCTTAATAGTCCCAATATCGAGATTTACTGGTCTTTTGTTATCCACGACAGGAAATACCTTATTAAAGAAGATCCGCAGCAACGGAAATGGATTTAAATAACGTCAACACAAAAACAGTACAAGCTAGGTTCGAAACAGCTCAGACCGGCTATTTGATGGCGCAGCAGTATAGTGTCATCAATCCTCAAATTCAATTCACATCGACCGCTGAGTCAAGGAAAAAATGACTCGCTGGTTACCTCAGAACACCAGATGTACGCAAACCATCCCAATAGAGGTTTTAAAAGGCATTCAAGCGGATAGAAGCGGCCATGCAGGCGCCAG